>JARFPW010000300.1 GCA_029288095.1 Gemmatimonadota bacterium | reverse complement strand
CTTCGATCCGGAGTGCGCGATGTGCTACTGGGGGATCGCGTGGGCCAGCGGCCCCAACATCAACGCTGCCCTGACGCCGGAAGGCGGTGAAGTCGCCCACCACGCCATCCACCAGGCGCTCGAGCTGGCGGAGGGGATCACGGACCGCGAGCGAGCCTATGTCGAGGCCATGGCGAGGCGTTACGAGGAAGACCCGATGACGGAACGGGCCCGGCAGGACACGGCCTACGCGCACGCTGCCGTGGCCCTGGCGGACGCGTACCCGTCCGACCCCGATGCGCAGGTGCTGGCGGCCGAGGCCCTGATGGATCTCAGTCCGTGGGACTACTGGAAGGAAGACGGCTCGCCGCGCCCCGACACTGAAGAGATTCTCGGCCGACTGGTTCCGGTCACCGAAGACGATCTCGAGCACGCGGGCGCGTGCCACTTCTATATCCACGCGGTAGAGAAGTTCTACCCCGAAAGGGCTGTGCCGTGCGCGGAGCGACTGGCCGGCCTGATGCCCGGGGCGGGGCACATCGTTCACATGCCATCGCACATCTACATCCGGGTCGGCCGGTACGCGGATGCGATCGAGTCCAACGAGGGTGCGGTCCACGCGCACGGCATGCACGCGGAGCCGGCGCCGGACCAGGGCCCCGACGAATTCGACCAGGGGTACGGTTCGCACAACTACCACTTCCTGTCGTTCGCAGCCCAGATGGCCGGGAATCGGGCACTGGCGCTGGAAACGGCCCGGGAGCTCGAGGGCCGCATCGACCGGGAGATGATGCGGGCTCCGGGCCTCGGCGCCCTGCAGCACTACCTGGTCACGCCGCTGCGCGTCATGGTGCGGTTCGGGATGTGGGACGAGATCCTGGCCGAGCCCGCACCGCCGCAAGACCTGGCCTACCCGACTGGAACCTGGCTGTACGCGCGCGGCATGGCGTTCGCCCGAACTGACAGACCGGACGAGGCCCAGGCAGAGCTCACGGGGCTCCGGGAGCTGCTTGCCGGAAACGCGCTCGAGGGCGTGAGCGTGTGGGAGCTGAACTCCGCCCATACGCTGCTGTCGATCGGCGAGCGGGTGCTCACCGGCGAGATCGAGGCGGACCGTGGAAACGTCGATGCGGCAGTCTCAGCCCTTACCGAAGGGGTCGAGATGGAGACAGCCCTCACGTATGACGAGCCGCCCCCATGGCATCTCCCGGTGCGGCACGTTCTCGGTGCCGTGCTCCTGGATGCCGGGCGGACCGGCGAAGCCGAGGCGGTGTACGTGGCTTCGCTCGACCGGTTCGCCGACAACGGCTATGCGCTGAAGGGACTCGAGCTGAGCCTGGACTCGCAGGGCAGAGTGTCAGAAGCGGAGGAGGTCCGTGAGCGATTCACCATCTCGTGGCGCGCGGCTGACGTGGAGCTTCCGGGCTCGAGGTTCTGAGCCCGCCGGTCAACGCGCTGCTCTGCGCACGGGACTTGCACATTTCGCCCCCTGGAGGGGTACCCCAGCGACGGGGCGATCCTCCGTGAGAACGCATAGCGCCCATGATTTGCGGCCTTTTCGGGATTTCCGGAACCATGGCCGTCGAGGCGATATTGCGCGCCGATGATCGGATGATGGGCTATTTTGCACGGACTCGATCCTTTGACGGACGGATGAGCATGCGCTTCCAGGCAACCCGGACCTGGCTCGGACGGGCGACGGCGCTCGCGGCTGGCGGCCTCCTGCTGCACATGGCACCGATCGGCGGTTCGCCGTTCGGCTCCCCGGAGGCCCGTGCTCAGCAGTCGTCGGTATCCGGACGGCTGACCGGGATATGGGAGGATCCCCTTCCGGAGCGCGGCAGGCCCCGTCTCCGTCACTTTCTCTCCACGGACGACGGCAGGCTGATTCCCCTTCGGGTCACGGAAGCACAGCTCCAATTCGTCGGGGGATCCCAATCCGCGAACGGCCAGTACGTCGAAGTGGCCGGAACCTGGCGCGGCGGCGGGAGAGAGCCCGGCGCGACGGCTGACCGCGAGCTCGCAGTCAGCTCGGTGCAGTTCGCGGCCGCCCCGTCCGGAGCGTCTCCTCCTCCGCAGGGCGCACCGATCCTGGGTTCGCACCCGTGGATCACAATACTGTGCCGGTTCGATTCGACCACCGCCGAGCCGCACCCCCTGTCCTGGTACGAGCAGCTGATGGACTCGACCGAGCCCGGGGTGGACCACTACTGGCGCGAGCTGTCGTTCGACCAGGCCAACGTGGCCGGTAGCGGTGCACTCGGCTGGTACGACCTGCCTCAGGTGCGGTCATACTACGTGGACGACGAGGCGGGGACCGCGAACCTCAGCCTGCTGAAGGACGACTGCGCGGCCGCGGCGGACGCGGATGTGTTCTTCCCCGACTTCGTTGGAATCAACTTTCAGTTCAACGAGAGCCTCGGGAATTTCTCCTGGGGCGGCCGCGCGAATCTCAACATCGACGGTCAGAACAAGTTCTACCGTATGACGTGGCTGGCCAACTGGGCGGACCACGTGACCTACACGCACGAGATGGGGCACGGCTTCGACTTGCCGCATTCATCCGGACCGTACGGACAGGTCTACGATTCGAACTGGGACGTGATGAGCGGTTCGTGGACGAACCGCGACGCGACCTGGGGGTGGCTGGCTCCGCACACGATCGCGTACCACAAGAACATGCTGGCGTGGATTCCGGGCGATCGGATCTACGACGCGCCGGAAGGATCGAGCCAGACCATCACCCTTCGTCGCCTGGCGGACCTCGGCTCCGGTGGCGATTACCTGATGGCTCGCGTGCCGCGTACCGACGGCACGTATTACACGGTCGAATCACGACGCGACGTGGGATATGATCACAATCTGCCCGCCGAGGCCGTGATCATGCACCACGTGAAGTATGATCCCTCGAACGGCCGCAACCGCGCCTTCGTGGTGGATCCGGACGACAACGGCAATCCCGACGACGAGGGAGCCCGGTGGCTCCCGGGCGAGACGTTCTCCGATCCGGCGAACGGAGTCACGGTTACAATCGACTCGCAGACCTCGGACGCCTTCGTGGTCACGATCACGATCACGGATCCGGGCCACATCGTTCTCGATCCGGCGACGCTCGACTTCGCGACCGAACAGGGCGCCGACCCGGTGCCCCAGCAGTTCGCGATCCAGAACACAGGCATCGGTGAGCTGCAGTGGACCGCGACGGACGATGCTCCGTGGCTCGACATCGACCCGTCGTCCGGGACCACGGCCGCGGCTGGATCGACCGACGTCACGGCAAGCGTATCCTCCGAGGGCCTCGCGCCGGGGACGTACGGCGCCACGATCACGGTGAGCGGCAACGCGGACAACACGCCGCAAGACCTGTCGGTCAGTCTCGAAGTGACGGCCGCACCGGTGATCACCCTGACCTCCGATCCGTTGGACTTCGAAGCCGTCATCGGGGTGGATCCG
>JARFPW010000296.1 GCA_029288095.1 Gemmatimonadota bacterium | reverse complement strand
GTTCCAGGGTCTTCCGGGCCCCGAGTTCCTGGCCCGCCTGACCGGATTCCTGTGGTTCTTTCTGCTCTTCATCGCCGGAATCACTTCGGCCGTGGCCCAGGCCAGTCCCGCGATCTCGTTCATGCAGGAGGGCTTCCGATGGCGCCGCCGGCAGGCCGTTCGAGCCCTGATGCTCCTGGCCCTGGCGGTTGGAATGTTGCACGTCGTGTTCTACCCGACCGGTTTCATGGATGAATGGGACTACTGGGCCGGTACGTTCGGCCTCGTGATCTTCGCGGCGATCGAGATCACGCTGTTCTCGTTCGTGTTCGGGATCGATCGTGGGTGGGACGAGCTACACAGGGGCGCCGACCTGCGGATCCCGGCTGTCTACAAGCCGATCATGAAGTGGGTCACGCCGGCCTTCCTTTACACGCTGCTGATCTGGTGGGGTCTCACGGAAGCGGTTCCGCAACTCCTGATGGAAGGGAAGGACCCGGTGGATATCGGTTACCTGTGGCTCAGCCGGGCCGTCATGCTAATTCTCCTGGTTGCGGGTCTCGTGCTGGTGCGAGTCGCGTGGCGCCGCGAGGAAGGGAGTCGCGCGTGATCACAGGTGAGATCACACCGTTCGCCCTCGGGTTCATGATCGCGAGCATGGCCAGCGTGACCCTGCTGGTGGTCTATTGCTACGCGAGGATTCTGCGCGAGGGACGTCAACTGGATGGGGAGGCGGACGATTAGATCTATCGACATGGCCAGGCGTTCCGGCCTCAAACGTATCCTGCAGGAGCTCGAGCCCGGGCGCCGGGTGGTGCTCACCACGCACCTGAACTCGGACGGAGATGGGGCTGGAAGCGAGGCGGCGGCGGCTCACTGGCTCTCGCGGCGCGGCCTGCACCCGACAATCGTGAATCCCACCCCGTTCCCGGACATGTTCCGGTTCCTGCTCGCGGAAGGCATGGACACGTGGACACCGGCCGATGCCGAGGGCGAGAAGGCGCTGCGCGAGGCCGACGTGTTCCTGGTTCTCGACACCGCGGAGCCGTCGCGGCTCGGGTCTGTGATGGGTCGAACCGACGGCCGCAGGGTCCTGGTCCTCGACCACCATCCGGCAACGTCGTCCTCGATCGGGGACGTGATCGTGTGCGATTCGGATGCCTGCGCCACCGGCGAGCTCGTGTTCGACCTGATCCGGGAGGCCGGAGACGAGGTCAGCCTGCCGGAGGCGGAAGGTCTCTACGTGGCGATCGCGACGGACACGGGCTCCTTCCGCTACGCCAACACCACCACGACCACACACGAGATAGCGGCCGATCTCCTGCGAGCCGGCGTGGATCCGGAAGACATGTACGGGCGGATCTACGCCCAGTACACGCCCGCCGGGCTCGAACTGGTCCGACGTGCCCTGGAGCGCCTGCGGGTGATAGACGATCTTCCCGTCGCGTGGATCTCCCTGCGGCAGGCGGACCTCGCGCAGACGGGAGCGAGCAAGGAGGACCTGGAGGGGATCGTCGAGTACGCCCGCCGCATCCGCGGCGTCCAGGTAGCCCTGTTGTTCCGGGAGCTGCACGATGGGACGACGAAGGTGTCCCTTCGCTCCTCGGGTGATGTGGACGTCGCCGCCGTCGCGCGGGCCCTGGGCGGTGGAGGCCACGTCAAGGCTTCCGGGGCCGTGGTGCCGGACGGTCTCGAGGCGACCGAGGCTCGCGTGCTGAAGGAAATCCGGGAGGTCCTGGGGTGAAGCATCGGGATCCAGCCCGGCATGCGGCCGACCCCTGTACCGGACCGCCCTCGATGCTTACATTATGGCCGTCCTGCCCGTCCACCGCCTTCACCGGCGGCTCGGATACGTTTCTCCTCTCGGCGAGGGAGTGATGGAACAGGACAGGACGAACGGACGGACCATGCCGGCAGCGGAGGTCGCCACGCGACTCCGCGATCTCGGTCAGCGCGTTGCGCCGGCCGAGATCAGTGACATCTGGGTCTTCCCGCCGTTGTCCCACCTCGAAGGATCGAAGGAGTTTCTGCTCTTCACCCGGTTTCTGCCCGACGAAATGCGCCATCTATGCGGCGTGGAGTTTGCGGACAGCAACGGGAATGGGAACGGAAACGGTCACATCGTCAACCGGCGACCGGAGCCGAATGGGGCCGGCAACGGGAACGGAAACGGCGACGGAAACGGCGATGCAAACGGGGAGCTGGCGGCTGCAAACGGCCACGTCCGGTCCATCACGGAGTACGGGGCCGTGCCCTCGCACCGCGTGTCGCGCGTGGTGGCCGGGTTCAGGGAGCGACTGGGAGAGCACAGCGAGCCGCTCCACTTCGAGATCGGCGGCTGCGCCGACAGCTGGGGTCAGCTGGTCGATCCGGAGGGTTCCGCCTCGGATTGATCGACGGCTACTCGACGGTTAGCTTCGGCCGACGGCCGGAGCCCGGCGCTCGTCGCGGAACCGCGACGGGCGCCTTGTGTTTGCAGAACGTGGAGAAGGGATGAACGAGCTCGAGATTGGAGTAGCGGTGGCGTTCGCCGCCGGCGTGCTGTCCTTCCTCTCGCCTTGCGTGCTGCCGCTGGTGCCGTCCTACCTGTCGTTCGTGAGCGGCGTCGGCATCGAGGAGCTCGAGGGCGGGGGCGGCGACGTGAAGCGCGTGGCGTTCATGCATTCCCTGTTCTTCGTGCTCGGATTCAGCCTGATCTTCCTGGCGCTCGGGGCATCGGCCACGTTCGTGGGCCGTCTGCTGCGGGAATACCAGATATGGATCGCCCGGATCGGCGGGGTCCTGATCATCTTCTTCGGTCTGTACCTGATCGGAGTGCGGCCGTTCAAGGGGATGGCGAGGGAGCGCCGGATCCACCTGCGAGACAAGCCTCTGGGGTATCTGGGCTCGACGCTCGTCGGGCTGACGTTCGGAGCCGGCTGGACGCCGTGCATCGGGCCGATCCTGGGCGGAATTCTCACATTCGCCGCTACGCGCCAGACTCTCACCGATGGGTTGGTCTTGCTGGGCTTCTACTCGCTGGGGCTGGCCGTGCCGTTCCTCCTCAGCGCTCTCGCGCTGTCCTGGTTTCTCTCCACGTTCGATCGGTTCAAGCGCTGGATCCCGTGGGTGGAGCGGGTGAGCGGATTGCTGCTGATCGCGGTGGGGGTGCTGCTGGCGAGTGGACGGTTTACGGCGCTGGCCGGATGGGCCACGCAGTTCACTCCGGCGTTCATTTTGGAGCGGATCTAGTCGTAGCACGCTTCCTCGGCAGTCCTGCTAGACCGCTTCCTCGCGCTCGATCTCTTCCTCGAGGAGCTGGCGCTCCAGCAGCCGCGTATACACACCGCCGCGCGCCAGGAGCTGAGCGTGCGTTCCCGTTTCGACCAGTTCGCCGTCTTCGAGCACCAGGATCAGGTC
>JARFPW010000243.1 GCA_029288095.1 Gemmatimonadota bacterium | reverse complement strand
GGTCAAGCCACCGTTCCCTGCTCAGTCCGGCGTATTTGGCCGGCCTACGACGGTGAACAACGTCGAGACCCTCGCAGCCGTGCCGATGATTCTCACCGAAGGCGCCGCGTGGTACCGGCAGTGGGGAACTGAGCGCAGTCCGGGCACGAAGCTCTGGTGCTGCTCGGGCCATCTCGAGCGACCGGGCACCTACGAACTCCCGCTGGGAGTCCCGCTGCGCGATATCATCTACGACGTCTGCGGCGGAATTCCGGGCGGCAAGAAGCTGAAGGCCGTGATCCCTGGGGGCTCCTCCACGGCACTGTTGACGGCAGACGAGCTCGAGTGTGCTTCCACCTACGAAGACATGCAGGAGGCGGGCAGCAGCCTCGGCACCGCCTCGCCGATCGTCATGGATGAGGACACGAATATCGTGCGTGCGATGCGTCGCACCGCGGAGTTCTATGCGCACGAGTCCTGTGGGCAGTGCGTTCAGTGCCGCGAGGGCACAGCGTGGGTTGCGAAGATCCTGCACCGGATCGAGACGGGCGGTGGCCGCCTGGCGGACATCGATACGCTTTACGACCTGTGCGAGCAGCTCACCGGCAGGACCATTTGCGTGCTCGCCGACAGCGTCGTATTCCCGCTTCGCTCTTCGTTGGACAAATTCCGTGGCGATTACGAGGCATTGATTGGGGGACGCCCGTGAGCGATCAGACGATTACGCTGACGATCGACGGCGTCGAAGTCACCGTGCCGAGCGGAACGCCGGTGATCCAGGCGGCCGAGCGGGCAGGGGCGGTCGTCCCTCACTATTGCTACCATCCGGGGATTCCCAGCAGCCCTGCGCAATGCCGCATGTGCCTGGTGGAGATCGACGGCCAACCCAAGTTGCAGCCGTCCTGCGTGATGGCCGCACAGGACGGGATGGTCGTGCACACGCAGTCGGAGCAGGCTCTGGATGCACGCCGCAGCGTGATCGAGTTCCTGCTGCTGAATCACCCGCTTGACTGTCCGATCTGCGATGCGGCCGGCCAATGCATGTTGCAGGACTACGCCTACGAGACGGGTCAGCTCAGCAGTCGGTATGCGGAGCCGAAGCTGGTGCTCGGCCGCGACAGAATCGCCGACGATATTCTGTACTTCGCCGACCGCTGCATCATCTGCACCCGTTGCGTCCGGTTCATGGAGGACATTGCCGGCGATAACTCCCTGGTCGTCGCCCAACGCGGACACAAGGCCTATATCGACACGTTCCCCGGCAAGGAGCTCGACCACGCGTTCCGTGGGAACATCGTGGATGTCTGTCCCGTCGGTGCCCTCGTTCACGAGGACTTCGTGTTCAAGGCCCGCGCGTGGGACATGGACACCGCCCCCGGCATCTGCTCGGGATGCAGCCAGGGCTGCAACATCGACGTCAACGTAAAAGAGAACCAGGTCGTTCGTGTGAAGCCCAGGTTCAACGCGGATGTCAACGGCTACTGGATGTGTGACGAAGGGCGCCGCCACCTGGTGATGGTGAATCGCGGCCTCCGGCTCGACGTTCCGATGATTCGGCGCGGAGCTGACCTGGAGGCGGTGACCTGGTCGGAAGCTATGGAGTGGATCGCTGCTTCCGCTCCATGGAGCGGTGGGGGGGCGGCCATCGTCGATCCTGGCGAGAGCAACGAAACTCTGTTCGCCCTGCGGGGCCTGCTGGACGCCCTCGGGATCGCGGGCGGCGGTTATCGAATGCCACGGGGCGAGGAGATTTCGCTCGCCGGCCTGCCGACGTTGAAGCTGCGGAAGGAACGCGCGCCCAATGCAGCGGGTGCCGAGCTGTTCGGATTCTCGGAGGTCGAGGAACTGCCGGATATCGAGGCGGGTCAGACGCTCGTCGTGGCAGGCGACCGGCTGCTGGATGCGGAGCCCGACTACGGGGCCCGGGCAGGCTTCTACGTTTATCTCGGTACGCACCTCACGGACGCGGCGCGGCACGCTTCGGCGATTCTCCCCCTCGCCGGTGCCGGTGAGGCGGACGGGTCCTACGTGAACTTCGATAGCCTCGTGCAGCGGTTTCACCAGGCCATGCAGCCACCCGGTGTATCCAGGCCGGGTTGGATGGCCATCAACCGGCTGTTGCGGCAGGTCGACGCGGATCGCCCACCGGTGCGCGACGTGGTCGCGGCGTTCGACTTGATGGCGGCTGGTACGCCCGATCTGGCTGGCATGACCTGGCGAGGCCTCGGTCTCAAGGGCGTGCGGGTCGGGGCCGCCCAGATGGCGGCTGGAGCGTAGCGGCATGACACCGGTCACGGGCGCGGCATTCGTACTGGCAACCTTGCTCAAGGTCGTGATCGGGTTCACCCTGCTGCTCGTGGCCGTAGTGCTGTCCACGTATGTGGAGCGGAAGGTTGCCGGATTCATCCAGGACCGGAGCGGCCCCAACCGCGTGGGTCCGATCGGTCTGTTTCAGGTTCTGGCGGACGGCGCAAAGACCCTTCTCAAGGAGGAGGTTGCTCCGGCGCAGGCCAATCGGGGGTTCTTCTTCCTGGCTCCGGCATTGGCCCTGATCCCCGCCACGGTACTGTTCGCGGTGATCCCGTTTGCGGCGCCGCTGCCGACGCAGTGGGGACTGGTCGAGATCATCGTCGCCGACGTGCCGATCGGATTTCTCTACGTCCTCGGCATTGCCTCCCTCGGCGTATACGGAGTGGTGATGGCCGGGTGGTCGTCGAACAGTAAGTACGCGTTCCTCGGTGGCCTGCGTGGTTCCGCGCAGATGATCAGCTACGAGATCGCGCTTGGAATGAGCCTGGTGCCGGTGCTGCTCCTCGCGGGCAACGTCACGCTACCCGAACTCGTGTCGATGCAGCAACCGTACGCTGACGGTCCGGCGACGTGGGGTATCTGGTTCCTGATCCCCCTCCTGATCTCGGGCTTCCTATTTTTCGTCTCGAGTCTCGCGGAAACGAACCGCCTTCCGTTCGACCTGCCGGAGGCGGAGGGCGAGTTGGTGGGTGGGTACCACACGGAGTACTCGTCGATGAAGTTCGGCGTGTTTCCTCTGGGTGAGTATGCCCACCTCGTTACCACCGCGTGTCTGGTGACTGTGTTCTTCCTGGGTGGCTGGGACATTCCGATCTGGACGGGTGACAATATCCGCGTGCTGGCGGACGGCACGGTGGTAGGAGATCCCACCTGGTGGAAGACGTTGCTGACGGGCGCGGCGTTCGCCGTGAAGATGGCCAGCATCATCCTGGTCTTCATGTGGATTCGCTGGACCCTGCCGCGGTTCAGGTACGACCAGTTGATGAACCTGGGATGGAAAGTGTTTTTGCCCCTCCTGATGGTCTACATCATCCTGACCGCGGGTCTCGTGTTCGTACTGGACGACGCGGGGATGGCCACCGGCCCCGTGTACGGCCTGGTCCTCGGGGCCGTCAACCTGGTCCTGCTGATATTCCTGGTGTTTGCCGTCGACCGTGGTCTGCTGATTCGGGGTGCGTCGACAGCCAGGCGAAGGGAGATTTGATATGCCAGGCCGCGTGATCGTAATGGGAAGGCCGGAGAAGCGGGCATCTTATCTCCGTGCGGTGTCAGGTGGTATGGCGCTGACGTTGAAGCATTTTCTGAAACCCGACAAGGTCACGCAGCAGTACCCGGACGAGAAATGGGAACTGTCGTCACGGCTCCGCGGGACTCACCGCATGGCAACTCACGAAGATGGGAGGGCCAAGTGCGTGGGATGCGGGCTGTGCCCGACCGTCTGCCCGGTCAACTGCATCAAGCTGATCCCGGCTGAGGACGAGAACGGGGAGCGGTAC
>JARFPW010000121.1 GCA_029288095.1 Gemmatimonadota bacterium | reverse complement strand
CCATGGCGTGGACGGCGGGGTCGTGTTCGTCGCGGTCAGTTGGGGCAACCGGCTGCTCGCCCGGATGCGGAGCGCCGGCGTCTCCGCCGCCATGGCCGAACGCGTGTATCGGCGAACCGACCACTGTGACGTCGAACTGCTACTGAGACGTGCGCGGGCGGACGATTGGTCGGGCGACCGTCTCCAGGCGGCACTTCTGGACCTGCCGCGAGCCGGCGTCCAGTTCCTGCAACAGGCGCACCCCAACAGAGATCCGACCCTCCGGCTGACGCCCGGCACACCCCTGGCCGAGGTCTGTCTCGCCGAGCTGGCACACGACCGGGATGGCTACACGAACTGGCTGCCGTTTCTGCTTTACAACGGGCCCGCACTCGACGCACCGGTAGTGTTCGTGCGCGACCTCCGGGATCTCAATGCGGACTTTGTTCGAATGGGTCGGGAAGAGCCGACCTGGCTGTCCCGGCCGGGAGTTCTGACGTCGGTCCCCTCCGATCAGTAACGCTGTTGATCCTCCGTTGATTGTCGACGCCTGTGTAAAACACGCGCGAGATCACCACGGCCCAGCGGAGGAAGACCGATGCGATCGCACGGCTTCACACTGCCGGAAATGCTCATCACCCTGACCGTCGTCGGGACGCTGTCCGCTCTTGGAGTATCGGGTTTCGTGAGTCTTCGGGAGGCGGCGGCGCTCCGCAGCTCCACCCGGGTGATCCGTCAGCAATTGACTATGGCTCGGCGTGCGGCGGTCAACGGAAGACAGACTGTGCGGTTCCGCAGCACCGGGGGCAGCCTCGTGCTGGAGACACCGTCGGGCACAGTCCTGGCCTCGACCTCTCTCGAGGGTGTCGATCCACTCCCGGTGGACTCCGTCGTCCTCCGCCCGGCGTCATTCCGCTTCAACGCACGTGGGCAGGCTGCGCCGGGTAGTGTGTACCTGTTTCGCGGGAATCGGTCCGTGAGGATCGTGTGCAACTTCCTGGGCCGCCTGCGCACGGAGCCGGTTCGGCGGACAGGGTGACGAACCCCGCCAGCGGCGGTTTCGCACTCGTCGAGGTCCTCATCGTGATCAGTCTGATCGGGATCGCGGCCGCCGCCGCGGTGACCGTGGTGCAGGCCACCACCGGACATGCTCGACACGCGAGCCGACTCGGCCGGCAGGCGACGGTCGCCGTTCGTGTGGCAAGCCAAGCGAGGGCAGGCCTCGAGCCCGCTGACTCGGTGACGAGTCGGCTCGTGATTATGGGCGAAGCATTTGAAGCCACGATGGTACGCCGCGACAGTCTGCTTCCCGGGGCCATCGAAATCCGGGTCGTCGCCGATGGAGATCGCCCGGTGCTGGTATTCGAAACACCCCGACTCGACCCGTAATTCTCGGGCCTCCGGATCGTTGACAGGCTTGCCCGGGAGTTCCTAGTATGCATCGTCCCGCCGGAAAATCCTGGTGTGTTATTTTTGATTGGCTCACCGAATGGCATTGTTCGGATTCGGCCGCAAGAAGCGGTCGGTAGGCTTGGATATTGGCAGCGGCTACATCAAAGTGGCCGTGGTCAACCATTCAGGGTCGCTGCCGGTCGTAGAACGTCTTACAGCTCACCCGCTCGGCGCTGATGCGATCGTCGAAGGCGAGATAATGGATCCGGGGCTCGTCGCCTCGACTATTGATTCCGTCTTCGAAGAGCAGGGCATCGATCGCGGATCCGTCGCCGTAAGCGTCGGCGGCCGCGACGTGATCATCAAGCCGATCCAGATGGATCGCATGTCCAAGCAGGACGCCCGCGAGGTCATCCACTGGGAGGCCGAGCAGCACGTCCCGTTCGATATGGACGACGTTCAGCTCGACTTCGAGATCACCGACCCCGAAGGCGAAGGCCTGCAGATGGGCGTTCTGCTGGTCGCGGCGAAGCGAGAGCTGATCGAGAACAAGCTGTCGCTGCTCGAGGAAGCTCAACTGAGCGCTCGAATCATCGATGTGGACGCGTTCGCCCTTCATAACGCCCTCGAAGTCAACTACCCCGAAGCCATGAACGGCATCGCCGGGCTGATCAACATCGGCCACGAGACGACCACGGTGAATATCCTGGACGAGGGTGTTCCCGTCTTGACCCGTGACATCAGTTTCGGCACGCGCCGGCTGTCGATCGATCTCCAGCGCGAACGCGCCATGTCTGCCGAAGAGGCGGAAGTCGTGCTCCGGGGAGAGAACACGGACGACAGGTTGCAGGCATTCCTCTACGAACGGGTCCAGGAGGTGGGTCGGGGAATCGAGCGAGCGACCGCATTCCTCGAGACTCAGGAGCTGGGGGCGAAGCTCGGGCGCATCTACCTGTGCGGCGGGGGTGTGCGGATTCCTTCACTGACCGAAGCGTTGGCGGAGCGCCTGGGTGTTGAGACTATAGTGGCCAACCCGCTGGAGCAGCTCCAGGTCAAGCCTGGAGGCGACGAGGTCGTGGACGCGGACCTCCTGCCACCCATGATGATGCTGTCTCTGGGACTCGCCCTCAGGGTTGCCGCATGATCGAAGTCAATCTTCATCCCGCGGGTAAGGGCGGGCGCATCTCGGGAAGGAAGCTCTCCGTGCGTCTCCCCGGGCTGCCTCGCGGGGCGCGTGGGGGTGGCGGCACTGGCGGTCGCGACCCCTTCACCATGGTGGCGATCGCCGTTCCGATTCTGGCCCTGCTGGCCATTGGGTGGATGTGGAATTCGACGCGGTCCGAGCGGTCAAACCTGAACGAGCAGCTTTCGGTCGCGGTTGCGGATTCCGCGCGGCTTTCCGACCTCCGTGCCTTGAGCGACAGCCTGATCGCCAGAGACCGACGCATTCAGGAGAGGCTCGGGTTGGTGCAATCGCTGGATGGGGGAAGATTCGTGTGGCCGCACCTGTTGGACGAAATCAGTCGAGCCCTGCCGGCCTACACCTGGCTCACACTGGTACGCCGCGAAGCGCCGCTTCCTGCGTTGAGTGTTCAGGTGGAAGGGTTGGCGGCGAATCCCCTGGCGATCACAAGGTTCGTCCGTAGCCTCGAGGAATCACCGTACATCGGGGAGGCCCGGATCCTGGGCAGCCAGCAGGAGGTGGTCGAGAACGTCGCCGCACAGGCGTTTCAGCTCATGTTGACGTATGAGGCACCGCCTGCCGACCTGCTGGAGACAGAACCCATTGTGAACGGGCTCTGATCCATGGCTTTTCTTCCGCAGGATCCGCGCAAGCAGATGATGTTGCTGATCGCGATACTCGCTTTCGCGGCCGGCGCGCTCTACTTCATGTACATCCACCGCCCCGCTGGTGAGGATCTCCTGGTGATGGCGGATCGGCTCGAGGACTTGAATACGCAGAATCAGGTCGCCGAAGCCCGGATTGGAAACCTGCAGGCATTGCGGGATAACCTGACACTCGCGGAGCGCCAGTTGGAAGCCCTCCAGCGGTTGGTTCCGGCAGGGTCCGAGGTCCCGGAAATCTACGAGGCGATTGCCTCACAATCACAGTCGCTGAGTCTCCAACTGCTGAGCATCGACCCACTCGATCCCGTTCCGGCCGATGATCTGGGAACCCTGATGCGGCAGGAATGGCAGATGGTCGTCGAAGGGGAGTTTCACGCCGTGGGACAGTTTTTCTCGCAGGTGGCGTCGTTCGATCGGATCGTTCGCCCCCACCTCACTCAGATCGTTCCCGCGGGAGTGACCGCGGGAGGCCGTCAGCTCGTTCAGGCGACGTTCGGCCTCGAGACCTTTGTCCTCGGTGCCGAGCAACCATCGGCGGATTCCGGGTCGGCTCCCGAGGATGAACCTGCCCCGGCTGGAGCATTGATGGGGGGGGGCGAACAATGAAGATGTGCGGGCCATTACTTTTTCTGGCAATCCTGGTCCCGGTACCACTCGTCGCGCAGGGCACTTCGGAGGCCCCGGTGATGGAACGCGAGGTGTTCGAGTATCCGGTCATCGGCCGTCGGGACCCGTTTGCCCCGTTGTCAGCGGGTGACGAACTCGGCCCGCGATTCGAAGATCTGGGACTCGCCGGAATCATTTACAGCCCCGAGAGAGGGAGCGTCGCGGTCCTCGTCGATCGAGCGACCGAGCGCAGATATCGGGTGTGGGAGGGCGACGTGATTGGCGGTGCGCGGCTGCTGCACGTGAGTGAAACCGAGGCGGCGTTTCTGGTCACTGTATTCGGCGTAACCCGTCGCGACACGCTGCGCCTCAGGGCGCAAGACAAGGAGTAGGGCGAATGATTTGGAAGCCGATCGTCGCTGCTGCGCTGGTCGCGCTTCCGGCGGCAGTCTCGCCGGGCGACGTGCAAGAGATCCTGATTCGACCAGCCGGAACGGATACCGAGGTCGTGATCCTGACCGACGGTGAGGTCGAACCGCGCGAGTTCCTGCTTACGGATCCGGCACGATTGATAGTGGACCTCTACGGGGCAGACGTTGGAGATCTGCGGGGCAGCTACGACGGCATCGGTCGCGGAGGAATCGTCCGAATGCGGAGCAGCCAGCTTCGCCCGGAGGTAGTCCGCCTCGTATTCGAGCTGACAGGCGTAGCCGAATACCGCACCGACGCCACCCCAGGCCGGTTCACGCTTCGTTTCGCCAACCCTGGTGAAGGGTTCGCGCCGTGGAGCACCGGCCCTGCCGGCGACGCACCGCTGGCGATGGCGGATCGGAATCCCGCAGTCACTGCCGCGGCGTCGGTGAGGGCGCTGCGACGAGCGATGCAGGATGATCCGCCGCGAATCACCGTTGCCTACGATAGTGCCAGCATGCTCGACGTCCTCGCTGGGTTCGCCGAGTTCGCCGGCGTTTCGATCGTGCCGAGCACCGGCGCGGCAGAGACGATCGTGCGGGGCGTCGATATCCGGAACCAGCGATGGGATGTAGCGCTCGACGCGATCCTCGCGTCGCAGGGCCTCGGCTGGCGGATGCAGTCTGAAGGCATCTTGATAGTCGATCTGCTCGAGGGTCTGCGTACCCGGGACACGCTCCAGACGGAGACGAGGGTGTTCCGGATCAACTACGCGAGCGCGGACTCGGTGGCTGCCACCCTGTTCGGGCTGGCCACACCCAACCGTGGCCAGGTCGTCGCGTACCAGGGCGCCAACTCGGTCATCGTGACGGATGTTCCCTCCGTCGTGGCCCGCATGGATACGCTGATCCAGAATCTGGATCGGAAAACGCCGCAGGTCTCGATTGAAGCCAAGATCATCTTCGTCGACCGGACCGACGTGAACTCGCTGGGCATCGTGTACGACCTGAAGGACCGGACCGGCAACTCTATAAATGATGTCGTCGGGGTCGAGGATCCGCTGGCCCCGGGAGAATTGACGAACGCGACGCTCGTGGACCTCTCCGGTGAGTCGATCGCGGCCCTCGCCAACGCCAATGACCGTGTGCTGGCGCCGTCCCTGCAAATCCTCGCGACGACCGCGTTTGGGGACTTTTCACTGGCGGCCTTCCTGGACGCCCTCGAGCAGCATCAGCTGTCCGATGTCCAGGCTGCGCCCAGCATTCAAGTCGTCGACAATCACAACGCCAGGATACAGGTGGGTGAGCGGACGCCGATCCGAGTCCTCGAGGCTGGCGGCCAGGTCGCTAACGCGACGGTCAACGTGCAGTTCGAGGATACGGGGATCATCCTGGATGTGACTCCGCACATCACGAACAACAGCCAAATCCTGCTTGACGTCTCGGCCGAGCGCTCGGGACTGCAGACTGATCTTCCCGACGTCGGTTTCAACTTCTCGCAGCAGCTCGGCCAGACGCGCCTGCTGCTCGACGACGGTGAGACGATGGTAATCGGCGGGCTCACCCTCAGTCAGGTCGACCGGAACGAGAGCGGCATCCCGCTGCTGATGGACATTCCGGTATTGGGAGGATTGTTCCGCACGACGAAGAACACGGAGACGAAGCAGGACTTGATCATTCTGGTGACGCCACACATCGTTCCGTAGCTTCGGCGGTCCGGTCGCCGTCGAGCGAGAGGCGCCTGCAGGGGCCCGGGTAGTCCGGGCCCCTTGTTTTTTTGGAGGTACCCGTCGACATGCTGCGTCACTTTACATTCCATACCGCCGGAGAATCGCACGGCAAGGGGATGCTCGTCGTCATCGGGGGCGTCCCCGCCGGCGTCCCTATCTCTCCAGCCGATATCGCCGCGGACCTGTCACGCCGGCAGCTCGGCTTCGGTCGGGGTGGGCGCATGGCCATCGAGCAGGATGCCGGTGAGGTGCTCAGCGGCATACGCCTGGGAGAGACTCTCGGGTCCCCGATCACGGTCTGGATCCCGAACCGGGACCACGAGAACTGGCGGGTGGCCATGTCGGTGGAACCGCAGCCGGATGCTGACGACGAGACCCTGCGCCGGGTCCACCTGCCACGCCCCGGCCACGCGGATCTGGTAGGCCTGCTCAAGTACGGTCGGTCGGACGCTCGAGATATCCTCGAGCGGTCCAGCGCCAGAGAGACTTCGGCTCGGGTGGCGGCGGGTGCCGTAGCGCGTCGCCTGCTCAGCGAGTTCGGCATCGCGGTAGGCAGTCATGTGACTCGAATCGGAGCCGTGGAGGCGATTGAATTCGACGCCATGGCTCCGGGACTCAACGAACGGGCGGACCGCTCCGATGTCCGGTGCCTCGACGCGGCAGCGGCCGACCGCATGCGGGTCGCGATCCGCGAGGCTGGAGACATGGGAGATACCCTGGGCGGTGTGTTCGAGGTTGTCGCGACCGGCATTCCGGTTGGCCTTGGTAGCCACACCTCCTGGGACAGGCGTCTGGACGCGAGGATCGGCGCTGCGATGCTTGGCATACAGGCGATAAAGGGGGTCGAGATCGGACTCGGCTTCCGTGCGGCAGCGCTCACCGGGTCGGACGTACATGACGAAATCGAACGCCGGGCGGAGCGGCGCGGGTCGGGGGGGTACCATCGCCGACGCAACAATGCGGGGGGACTCGAAGGCGGGACCACGACGGGTGAGCCTGTCGTTGTGCGCGTGGCGATGAAACCTCTCAGCTCACTGACTCGTCCCCTCGACAGTGTGAACGTGCAGACCGGCCGACCCGCGAAGGCCGAGCGTGAGAGAAGCGACGTGTGCGCCGTGCCGGCCGCCGGAGTGGTCGGCGAGGCAATGCTCGCCCTGGTACTGGCCGACGCCATGCGAGAGAAATTTGGCGGCGACGCGCTCAGCGACATGCGCGCGTCTTGGGAGGCGTACCTGGCCCGGATCAACTCGGCTGAGTTCGAAGACGAATGACCGGACCGATCGTGCTCGTTGGCCTGATGGCGGCCGGGAAGACCTCCGTGGGTCGGCGACTGGCCGCCGATCTCGCGCTCCGATACGTGGATCTCGACGCGGAAATCGAACGGCGGGCCGGGATGTCGGTGGACGAGCTGTTTTCCCGACATGGTGAGCTCGCTTTCCGGGAACTGGAAGCGCGCGTTTCGGAGGACCTGATGCCCGGATCTGACGCCGTAGTGGCTGTCGGCGGCGGCTGGATGGCCAACCCGGCAGCCCGCGGGGCGTGGCCGACGGCGCGAACCGTGTGGCTCACGGTGAGCCCCGAGGAAGCGGCACGCCGAGTCGGTTCGGAAACCGGGTCTCGACCGTTGTTGGACGGCGAGAACACGCGTAGCGTGCTCGCTCGGCTATCCGCCCAACGGTTGCCTGCGTACGGAGAGGCAACGTATACCGTAGACACCGATGGCCGGCCGATCGACGAGGTGGCGACCGAAGTAGCTCGTCTCCTGGGCCTGTCAAAAGACTAGTGCTCAACATTTCGCGACGAACCAATACGGATATATGGCAAACAAGAAACAACTCGTAATCCTGGAGTCGGACAAGAAGGCTCGGCTGCTCGGTCCGTGGCTCGGGGACGGCTACGTCGTCGCCGCGACGGGAGGCCACATCATCGACCTGCCGAAGAAGGGGCTGGCAGTCGATGTCGATAGTGGCTACGAGCCTGATTACGAGGTCGTGCGTGGCAAGAAGAAGCTGATCACCGAACTGAAGAAGATTGCCCGCGGCGCCGAGCAGATCCTGATCGCAACCGATCCGGACCGCGAGGGCGAGGCGATCGGTTACCACATCGCGCGGCAACTCGGGTTCGACAATGGGAGCGGCGGCCGCTTTCGGCGCGTAACGTTCAACGA
>JARFPW010000167.1 GCA_029288095.1 Gemmatimonadota bacterium | reverse complement strand
TGTGTATAAGAGACAGGGTGTGACCTGGGACGAGGTCCGTTACTTCGAATCAGTAGAGCGGATCCAGGCCTGGGCAGGCGCCGTCACTCGCGGACCTGACCGCGCGGAAGCCCTGAGTGCGGAAGCCGTTCGCGAGGCTTGGGACGTGGATCGGTACTTCAATCCGCACCCACCCGCTTATAAGGAAGCCATGGCGGTAACCGAGGCGCTGCTTGGAGAGCGGTTCGGATCTCTGACCGGGTACCGGGCCTCCAGCCTGTCGATGTTCGCGCTACTCGTCGGGCTCGTGGCAGGCGTGACGGCCACTCTGGTGCGCCCCGCCGCGGGATTAGGCGCGGGCCTGGCTCTGCTCCTGATGCCACGTGTATTGGGGCACGCGCACATCGCAGCTACGGACATGCCTTTGACGCTCTTCTGGTTCGTTGCCACCCTCGGCCTGTTTCAGTTCGTTCGCCGGGGCAGCAAAGGGTGGCTGTTCGCGGGAGCCCTTGGTCTGGGCCTGGCGTTGGCGACTAAATTCACCGGATGGTTGGCTCCGGTCCCGGTGCTGGCGTGGATGGCGTTCTATGGCCGCACCTGGACGTCGGCCAAGGCCCTCCTTCTCTGGCTGGCGTTTGCGATCGTCGTTGCCGTGGTGGTCAATCCGGCTGCCTGGTACGATCCGATCGGCTACCACGGACGGCTGTTCACGGAGAGCCTCAGTAGAGAGACGACCGTCCCGATCTCGACTTTCTATCTCGGACAGATCTGGATGTTCGTCGTGCCGTGGCACCACGCCGTCGTGATGAGCCTGATCACGCTTCCCGTCGGAACGGTGGCCCTGTCGGTGCTGTCCCTGGACAAAGTCGTGCGGCGAGGTCCCGAGCGACCGCTGGCACTGCTTTGCATCATCCAGGTCGGGTTCTGGCTGACGCTGATCGGACTGCCGGAGTCTCCGAACCATGACGGCGTGAGGCTGTGGCTGCCGATGTTCCCCTTCGTGGCCATCCTGGCTGGTATCGGCTTCGGGAGGCTTGCCGACGCAACTCAGCGCCGAGCTCCGGACGGGTTCAAACCGACGATCGCCGTGGCGCTGCTGAGCTGCTTTCTGTTCCTTCCCGCCTTGTGGGGAACGGTGCGTTCGACTCCGTACATGCTGTCCTACTACGGGGAGCTGGTGGGAGGTGCCCGGGGGGCTGCGGATGCGGGCATGGAGGCCACCTACTGGTTCGACGCCGTTACCCCGGCTTTTCTGCGCCGCATCGAGCAGGAACTTCCCGACAACGCGGTCGTGGTCGCATCCCCCAATCACGAATACTATGAACAACTGCAGAGCCGGGGGTGGCTCCGTGACGACCTGCGCTTCACGGGGAGCGTCCCGGCGGACTTCCTGCTCCTGCTTGGCCGCCGGGCGTCTCTGACACCCGGGTTTTCGGGTGTGTATGACGCGGTTCCTCCGCTTCTGGCGGTCGAACTCGATGGAGTGGAACTGGTCGGATTGTACAGGTGGTCGGAGCCGCCGGTCCTGGATGATGAGCCTGAGGAGTCGCCGTGAAGAGACTTGACGCCGTCGTACCGATTTACAACGAAGACAAGATCCTGCCGGAGCTCGATGCCCGACTGCGCGCGGTCCTGGCCGGTCTCGAGTTCGACTGGCGCGTGATCTACGTGGACGATGGCAGCGTTGACGATTCGGGAGCCCTGCTCGCGACTCTCGCGAAGGAGCACCCGCGTGTGAGCGTTGTCCATCTCTCGCGGAACTTCGGCCAGCAGCTGGCGATCGCGGCAGGTCTCGCGACGGCTGACGCCGATGCCGTCGTGCTGCTCGATGGGGATTTGCAGGATCCGCCCGAAGTAATTCCGGATCTGATTACGAAGTGGGAAGAGGGTTCCGACGTCGTCTATGCCATCAAGAGGCAGCGCAAGGAAGGCTGGCTCAAGCGCAAGATGTTCTCACTGTTCTACGTCCTGCTCCGGAAGATGAGTTCTGTCGACATTCCCGCGGACGCGGGAAATTTCTCGTTGATGGATCGGTCCGTCGTCGAGCTGATCAATAGCATGCCGGAGCGGAGCCGATACGTCAGCGGCCTGCGCGCCTATGTCGGCGGGCGTCAGACCGGCGTCGAGTTCGAGCGGGCCGAGCGATTTGCCGGAGATCCGCGCCAGTCGCCGCGACGACTGATCCGGATGGCGTTGGACGCCTTCTTCGCGTTTTCTGAAATCCCTCTGAAGTTGGCCACCTTCCTCGGATTCGTCGTATCCGGAATTGCCTTTCTCGTCCTGCTCACCGTGCTGTACAAGAGGCTGATTTCGGGCGAGGCGATCATCGGCTGGGCCTCGACGATGACGTCGATCCTGTTTCTGGGCGGCATCCAACTGATGTCCGTCGGGATCATCGGAGAATACATCGGCCGGATATACAACGAGACCAAAGCACGCCCGGCCTGGATCGTGTCCAGGTACCGAAACATGGGCGATCGACGTGCGACCGACATCCCGTCACCGCTACACGAGACGGCGCCCGCGATTGACTGACTCCACCAGGCGGGATGAGTGGTTCGCGCGGGTCCTGGCCGCCCTGTTCTCGCTTGCCCTGGCGCTTGCTTTCGCGCTTGCCCTCGTCTGGATCACGCGCGGTTTCGCCGTATTCAACTACACGGAGGGTGTCGTCCTGGGTAGCCTGGCAGGGCTCGACGCTTCAGGGTTGTCCGGACTGTATCCAGCGGACTGGTCGTCGGCTCCCCTGGTCCTGACGCTGTATCCACCAGTGTACTTCTGGATGAGCGCCGCGGTGGATTCGGCACTCGGAGCCGCCGATCCGTTGACGGCACCGCGCCTCGTGACGCTGGCGGCAACCGTTCTTCTTGGTTGGTGCCTCGTGCGGATCCGTGGGCTGCACGGGACCGGTCTGACCTGGTTTCTCGTGCTGGTCGGAGCGGCCGTACTGACCCCGGCCATCCAGCGCCAGCTGGCCGCCGCTCAGGTCGACGTGCTGGCCGCCGCCTGGACGGTGGCCGGCGTCCTGATCGTGCTGCGCGGTGAACACCTGGGCACGCCCACGTGGCCAGCCTTCGTCTGCTTCGCCGCCGCGGCGTGTACGAAACAGAGCTTCCTGGCGGCGCCAGCGGCGCGGCTCCTCTTCCAGTTCACAATGCATCGACGATCGCACGCAGTGCTCGGAGCCGCCGGATTCGCCG
>JARFPW010000166.1 GCA_029288095.1 Gemmatimonadota bacterium | reverse complement strand
GGACGGGACGGCCAGAACGAAGCTGTTCTCCAGGGAAGCTTCGGACATCCTGCGTCGCGAACAGCAGGAGGATCTGAGCGCATTCGGGATCCGCATGGACGTGTTCGTCAGCGAGAGCTCAATATTCGAGTCCGGTCAGGTGGACGCGTTGCTGGAGCGGCTGGATGACGATGAACACGCGTATCGAGCTGACGGTGCGCTGTGGCTGCGGACCAGCGAGTTCGGCGATGAAAAGGACCGGGTCCTCGTCAAGAGCGATGGCTCGCATACCTATTTCGTGTCGGACATCGCGTATCACCTGGACAAGCGCCGGCGCGGTTTCGATCATGCGATCGATGTCTGGGGCGCCGATCACCACAGCCACGTTCAGCGAATGCAGGGAGCCCTGGAAGCCGTCGGCGAGCGCCGTGACTTTCTAGAGGTGATCATCATCCAGCTCGTGAAGGTACTCAAGGGGGGAGAGGAAGTGAGGATGAGCAAACGCGCCGGCACGTTCGTGACGTTGCGCGACCTGTTCACCGAGACCGGGACCGACGTCGCCCGGTACTTCTTCTTCATGCGCCGGGCCGAAGTGCCGATGAACTTCGATCTGGATCTCGCCCTGGACACGTCGGACGCAAACCCGGTCTACAAGGTGCAATACGCACACGCCAGAATGTGCAGCATCTTCGAGCGTGCCGGCGTCGCGCCCGACGACATCGACCCGCGCAGCGTCGATCTGACCACGTTGACCCTGGTGGCGGAGAGGGAAGTGGCCAAGGCGCTGTTGCGGCTGCCGGAGCGGATTTCGGCCGCGGCCGCAGCACGAGCTCCGCACGTCATCTGCACGTATCTCGAGGAACTGGCCGCCGTCGTGAACGCCTGGTATCACGAAGGGAATCTCAACCCGGACCGGCGGGTGTTGGCCGAGGGTGCTGCCAGGGAGGCGCGATTGACGCTCGCCGCAGCCATCAGGTTGACGCTCCGGCAGGGGTTGTTGGTCCTTGGCCTGTCCGCGCCCGAGAGAATGATCCGGGAGGACGACTCAGATGCGTGACCCTCGGGATGTCGTCAGCTATGCGGAGGCGGGCGTCGACCTGGACGTGGCGGAGGCCCTGACCGCTCGTCTCAAGTCTGTCGTCGACTCGACGCGTACCGAGGGAGCGGGCGGCGAATTCGGCGCATTCGGCGGCCGGTTTCGTGTGGACGGGGCCACCGACCTGGTCGCAAGTGCCGACGGCGTGGGCACGAAAGTACTGGTCGCGGCGGCCGCGGGCGTGCATGACACGGTCGGGGAAGACCTGGTGAACCACTGCACGAACGACATCCTCGCGGAGGGCGCGGAACCGCTGTTCTTTCTCGACTACTTCGCCTGTGGCCATCTCGATGCGGACGTCGCTGAAGCGGTGATCGGTGGAGTAGCCCGGGGGTGCCGACACAACGGCTGCTCTCTCCTCGGCGGCGAGACCGCCGAGATGCCCGGCGTGTACGAGCCGGGTACCTACGATCTGGCGGGGTTCATCGTGGGGAGGCGGATCTGGGACCTGCCGCCGAAGAGTGAGGTGCGGCCCGGTCTGACCTTGATTGGATTCCCTTCGACAGGACTGCACACGAACGGCTACAGCCTCGCCCGGCGCGTGCTGTTCGACAAACTCGGCCTCCGCCCGGCAGATCCGTTTCCGGGGACAGAAGCCACGGTGTCCGACGTACTCCTTCGCGTGCATAGATCGTACCTGAAAGCGCTGCGCCCGGCCCTGGACGAAGAAGCCGTAACGGCGATGGCTCACATCACCGGTGGTGGTATCCAGGGGAATCTCAGGCGGGTCCTGCCTGAGGACGTGACCGCTGTCGTAGACACGGGCAGTTGGAGCCCACCCATCGAATTCGAAGTGCTGGGGAAGGAGTCCGGATTAGCATCGAGGGAGCTGTTCTCGGCCTTGAATATGGGTGTCGGCTTGATCGTGGTCGCGGCGCACGGGCGGGAGCGAGACGTCATCGCCTCCGCGGCCTCCGAAGGCATCGCTGCATTCGAATGCGGCCGCCTTGAAGCAGGTACGGGGCATGTCCGGCTCGCCGGAATCTGAGGCGATGGAGAGGGCCCTGGCGCTGGCGGCACGCGGATGGGGTCGCGTGTCTCCCAATCCGCTTGTCGGAGCGGTCGTGGTAAAGGACGGATGCATCGTAGGCGAGGGATTCCATGCCGAACTCGGGGCGGCGCACGCCGAGGTGGCTGCCCTCGCCGAGGCGGGAAAACAGGCGATCGACGGCAGCCTGTTCGTCACGCTCGAGCCGTGCCGGCACCACGGAAGGACGCCCCCGTGCACCGACGCGATCATCGCGGCCGGCATCCGCCAGGTGTCGTATGCGGTGTCTGATCCGACTCAGCCCGCTGGAGGAGGAGCCGCCGAACTGCGGACGGCGGGAATCGCGGTCGACCGGGGACTCCTGGCAGCGGACGTCGTCGGCTTGATAGCTCCCTTTCTGTGGAAGGCCCGGACGGGACGTCCGTTCGTGGACCTCAAGCTGGCCTTGTCCGCTGATGGCGCCATCGCCGCCCGGCCCGGCCAGCGCACCACGATCTCGGGCCCCGAGTCGTGGGGAGAGGTGCACCGCTTGCGGGCCGGCGCCGACGCGATTGTGGTGGGCCGGCGCACGGTCGAGGCTGACGATCCTCTGCTCACACCTCGTGGCACCCCTCTTCCGCGCGTAGCTCCACTGCGAGTGGTGCTGGACGCCGGGGCGCGACTCGATCCGACGTGTACGCTCGTGCGGACAGCCGGAGAAACCGCCGTGCTTGTGCTGGCCGCGAGAGACGCGCCGTCCGATCGTGTGCAGGGGCTGGAATCCGCAGGTGTCGAAGTACTGGAAGTGCCGCGGACGGCTGGCGGATATCTTGATCCAGCGGCGGTGCTGCAGCGGCTGGGAGACCGTGGGGCGCAGTGCGTGTTGATCGAGGGAGGTGCCCGGGTGGCGCAGAGCTTCTTGGCAGCCGGTCTTGTGGAGCGGTACCACGAGTTCCGGGGGCCGGACCGGTTCGGGCCCGACTCGGTTCCCGGGCCGAAAGATGCTCCTCGCGGTGAACAGGGTGGCTGGCGGCTTGCCTCGACCACGGAGACGGGTACGGACATGTATAAGATCTGGGAACGGGTCGCGGCGTTCGACGCGATGCTGGAGGCGGCCTGATGTTCACGGGCCTGGTCGAGCACGTAGGCGAGGTCGTCCGCATCGAGCAGAATGTGGAAGGCGTCCGCCTTACCGTCCGGGCGGCTGCGTTCACCGACGAACTGGATCCGGGTGACAGCATCGCGGTCGACGGCACCTGCCTGACGGTGACCGCGACCCTCGGCGAAGAGTTTTCCTTCGATGCCGTGGGAACGACGCTGAGTCGCACGACGATCGGGCAATACGTTCCTGGCCGCCATGTGAATCTCGAACGGGCCGTGAGGGCCGGCAGCCCCCTCGGGGGGCACCTCGTCCAGGGCCACGTGGATGCCGTTGCCGACGTCCTCGAAATGCAGCCGACAGGCGAGTCGTGGCGCCTGCGGATTCGACTGCCGCCGGAAGTGCTTCCGTACTGCGTCCCACGAGGCTCGCTGGCCGTGGATGGGGTAAGCCTGACGATTGCCGAGTTGACCGAAAACGTCGCGCAAATTGCGATTATTCCCTACACTCTGGAGCGAACGAATTTCGGGCGGCTCGAGGCTGCGTCGCAGGTGAATCTCGAGGCCGACCTGATCGGTAAGTACGTGGCTGGTCTGTTAGGACCGTACCGCCCGGATGGGCAGGCGGACTCGGGGCATAACGAGAGTTGAGGAGGCCGTTTGTGCTGTCGCAAGACGATATAGCAGTAGAGCAGGCGATCGAGACCATTCGGACCGGTGGACTGGTCATCGTGGCGGATGACGAGGATCGAGAGAACGAGGGTGACCTCGTGTGCGCCGCCGAGAAAGTGACGCCGGAGATCATCAATTTCATGGCGACCCATGGGCGCGGGCTCGTTTGCCTGACCTTGCACCCGGAAATTGCCGACCGGCTAGATCTGGCTTTGATGACGGATGGACGGGGTCAGGATCCGAACGGGACGGCGTTCACCGTGTCGATTGATGCGGTGCTCGAGAAGGGCGTGTCCACGGGAATCAGCGCGGCCGACCGGGCGCGTACCATCCAGGTGGCCGTCGATCCGTCGAGTTCCCCCGACGACCTGCTCCGGCCGGGTCACATTTTCCCGCTCCGTGCCAAGTCGGGCGGTGTGCTGCAGCGAGTGGGGCAGACGGAAGCTTCAATGGACCTGGCGCGTCTCGCGGGCCTCGCCGCCGCCGGCGTGATTTGTGAGATCCTCAACGCGGACGGCACGATGGCCCGCCGTCCAGACCTGGATGAGTTCTCGAAGCAGCACGACATCCCGTTCATCACCGTTGCGCAGATCATCTCTTACCGGATGAAGCACGAGAGCCTCGTCCAGCGCGTCGCCGAAGCCGTCCTGCCGACCCGGCACGGTGAGTTCAAGATCGTCGGGTATTCAAACGAGGTGGACGGTCGGGAGCACGTGGCGCTCGTGCGAGGAGACGTCGAGAGCGCGGAAGAGGTGTTGGTCAGGGTGCACTCGAAGTGCCTGACGGGAGACGTGTTCGGCTCCGGCAGGTGCGATTGCGGCCCGCAGCTCGAGGTGGCGATGGAGACGGTCGCGGAGGCCGGATGCGGAGTGATCGTGTATCTCGACCAGGAGGGTCGGGGTATCGGGTTGCTCAATAAGCTCCGGGCCTATCAGCTTCAGGATGAAGGGCTCGATACGGTCGAGGCCAATACGATTCTCGGATTCCCGCCCGACCTGAGGAATTATGGCATCGGCGCTCAGATCCTGGCCGATCTCGGGCTGCGGACGATCCAGATCATGACAAACAACCCGAAGAAGCTTAGTGGTCTCGAGGGTTTCGGGCTCGAGATCACGGGGCGTGTCCCGCTGGAGGCTCCTGCCACCACGTGCAACCAGGACTACCTGGAAGCGAAGCGGGACAAGATGGGTCATCTGCTGCGCTCGTCATGAGCCGTCCCGCTCTGAGCGGCGTGGGAAAAGGTCGACGGTTCTGCCTGGTCGTCAGCCGTTTCAACGAACCAGTGACTGAGTCCATGGCCACCGCCGCGCGCGAGTGCCTGATTGCCCACGGGGTCGAGCCCGAGGCCGTGCGCATGGTCGAGGTGCCCGGTGCCTGGGAACTTGCGCAGGCCGTCGGGTGGGTGCTTGATGCCGGAGATGTCGACGGCGTGATCGCCCTCGGCTGCGTGATCCGCGGAGAGACCCCCCACTTCGAGTACATCTCGCTTGCTGCGACCCTCGGACTGGAGGCCATCGCCAGAGAGGCCGGCGTACCGGTCACTTTCGGCGTGCTCACGACGGACGACGGGGCCCAGGCGCGAGCCCGCTCCGGTGGTGCAAAGGGCAACAAGGGTGAGGATGCGGCGCTCGCCGCGCTGGAGATGTGTGCGCTGGCGGAGGAACTCCGGGGCTCGTCTTGAACCCCCGTTCGCGGTCAAGAGGGTGGGCCCTTCAGATTCTCTACATGTGGGAGCAGGGATCGCCGGAAGACGACCTGCGCGCGGTGGCGGCCAGGACTCTGGCCCGGCGTCGCATTTCGGACCGGTACCGAGGCTACCTTTCGACGCTGCTCGAACTCCTGGCCGAATCGCTTCCCGAAATCGACGCCACGCTCCGCGAACACCTGTCGAATTGGCGCCTGGAGCGACTGAGCGCCATCGACCGCGGTATCCTGCGCATCGGGGCGGCGGAACTGCTTTATCGGGATGACGTCCCACCGGCGGTGGCGATCCACGAGGCGATCCAGCTTGCCCAGCGCTATGGAAGCGCGGAAAGCGGAAGATTCGTCAACGGCGTACTGGACGCGGTCGCACACGCCGTCAGGGGTGCCGATGGGACGTGAGCGCCTGAATATCCTGGTCGTGAACTGGCAGGATGCGGCCAATCCAAACGCTGGTGGCGCTGAGATCCACCTGCACGAGATCTTTGGACGCTTGGCCGCGTGGGGGCACAGCGTGACGCTGCTGGTTTCGGGGTGGGAAGGCGCCGCGTCCCGAGACGTTGCCGACGGCATGGAGATTGTCCGGACCGGCACACGGTACACATATCCGCTCAGCGTGCGGCGGGCGTTCCGGCGGCTCGCGGGAAGACCGTTCGATGTGATCGTCGAGGACATCAACAAGCTCCCCCTGTTTACGACCCGGTGGTCGGATACGCCCGTGGTCGGCCTCGTCCCGCACCTGTTCGGCGCAACCGCGTTCCAGCAGGAGAAGCTCCCCATCGCCACCGCAGTCTGGCTGGCGGAGCGGCTGATGCCGAAGATGTATCGAGGAGTGCCGTTCGAGGTCATTTCCGACAGCACTGCCCGGGACCTGGTCGGGCGCGGCTTCGACCGGGATCGCATCACAGTCAGCTACCCGGGAATCGACCACGACATCTGCACACCTCACCCGGAAGGTCCAGGCGTCGGAAGATCGCCCGAACCGCTGTTGGCGTATGTCGGACGGCTGCAGCGCTACAAGGGAGTCGACTGTGTGTTGCGGGCCATCGCGGTGCTGCACCGGGAGGGCAGACCCGTGCGGTTCATCATCGCGGGGAAGGGCGCCGATCGTCCACGGCTCGAAGGTCTCGTGGATGAGCTCGGTATCGAGGCCCTCGTGGACTTCCGGGGCTATGTTTCAGAGGCGGAGAAGGTCGACGTTCTCCGCCGGGCGTGGGCAAACGTGTATCCTTCGCCGAAGGAAGGATGGGGAATAACGAACATCGAGGCGGCGGCATGTGGCACTCCCAGCATGGCCAGCGACTCGCCGGGCCTTCAGGAATCCGTCGTCGATGGCGAAACGGGGTTTCTGATTGCACATGGCGACGTCGCCGCTTGGGCGGATCGTCTGCGTCAGATGTGCCAACATCCGGATGAGATCGCGGGGATGACCACCGCGGCCATCCGGCACGCCTCGAGGTTTACGTGGGACGAGACGGCTCGCCAGACAGAAGACCTTTTACTATCGGCTGCCTGAAAACCAGGAGGGGATCATGCAGGTGATCATCTCGGCAAGACACACGGAAATTCCGGCTCAGATCCGTGACCATATAGAGGAGCAGTTCCAACGTCTCACGCGTTTCGAACCCCGCGTTTCCCGTTCCGAGGTCACGTTGCGGGAGGAGGGCGCTACGTGTGTCGTCGAGGCCGTGTTGAGTATTGACGGCGGGGCGCCGGTTCATGGAGCGGCCGAAGCCGAGGTATTTCGCTCCGCCATCGATCGTCTGATCGACAAGCTTGCCAAACAGCTCAAGAGAATCAGATCTCGACGAACGGATCATCGCGGTCCCGTTCCCGAATCCCGGCCCTTACCGGACGGCGACTCACAGTGAGTGGCCTCACGGTTGGTGACATCCTCGAGCGGAAGCAGGCGCGATTGCAGCTCGAGCTGGTCAGGGGGGGCGAAGGTGTCGGACGGGAGGTAGACAGCCCCGATATTTCGAGCCCCGGTTTGGTGCTCGCCGGTTTCACCGAACGCTTTCCGAGTAACCGTCTCCAGGTTCTGGGTGAGACCGAGATTTCCTACCTGGCATCGCTGGATGCGGACGCGAGAAAGGAATCGATCGAGAGGTTCTACGACTTCGATATTCCGGCCGTATTCGTTACCAAGGGGATGACGATTCCGTCCGAAC
The DNA here is from genome assembly GCA_029288095.1 of Gemmatimonadota bacterium. Taxonomy (GTDB): domain Bacteria; phylum Gemmatimonadota; class Gemmatimonadetes; order Palauibacterales; family Palauibacteraceae; genus JARFPW01. Next base: position 7,726 of record JARFPW010000166.1, on the reverse strand, counting down.
TGGGCGAAATCTCCGAGGCCCGGTCCATCCCGTTGATTCGATCGGACCTGAAGACGGGCGAGTTCTTCCGGCGCATCAAGCCGTTTCTCGAGGAGGTGTTCGCTCCGACGACCACGATTCACGGGTCGCTTGCAGGCGTGTACGGTGTGGGACTGCTGTTCGTGGGCTCCAGCGGGATCGGCAAGAGCGAGTGCGTTCTCGACCTGGTCGAACGGGGACATCGGCTCGTCGCGGATGACGTGGTTCAGATTCGGCGACGCGGCGTAGATGTCCTGATTGGAGAGGCACTCGAGCAACAGCAGTTCCACATGGAGATCCGCGGGATCGGGATCATCGATGTCCGGGCCCTGTTCGGGATCCGATCCGTGCGCCAGCAGAAGCGAGTCGAAGTTGTCGTTCAGCTCGAGCCGTGGAGCGACGAGGCAGCCTACGATAGGACGGGGCTGGATATAGAAACCACTGAGATCCTGGGGGTGTCGATTCCGAAGGTCATCGTTCCATTGAATCCCGGCAAAAACATCACGGTGATCAGTGAAGTCGTGGCGATGAGGCACCTCCTTCGGTATGCCGGCGTGCACTCCGCCCAGCTGTTCCAGGACAACCTCAAGCGCAGCATGCAGCCCGTCCGGGAATATCTCGAGGAGGACTACGAGTAGTGCCCGAGCTGCATGGTGTGGTGGTCACGCATGGCCGCCTGGGCGAAGCGCTGGTCGAAGCGGCGGAGGAGATCACCGGCGTGACCGGAGCGCTCGCCGCGCTGTCGAACCGCGGAGTCGGCCCGCTGGATCTGAAGCGCAAACTGGAGGAAGCGGTGGGTGAGGGCCCCGCCGTGGTGTTCGTCGATCTCGCATCCGGGAGCTGCGGGTTTGCCGCCAACACCGCGGCTCGCGCACGTGGGTCATTGACTGTAGTGACCGGAGTAAGTCTCCCGATTCTCATCGATTTTCTGTTCCATCGTGACCTGCCGATCTCCGAACTGTCCGATCGGCTCGTCGAGAAGGGCCGGGCAAATATCACGGCCGTGTCCCCGAACAAGTGTGACGATGGCGCTCGACCTGTTTCGGATTGACGAGCGTCTTCTCCACGGGCAGGTCATAGTGGGTTGGGGCATGCGTCTCGGCCTCGAGCGGTACGTCGTGGTCGATGACGCACTGGCCACGAGTGAGTGGGAGCAGGATCTATATTCTGCAGGTCTTCCGCCCGGCGTGTCGGCGGACTTCTTCTCGGTAGCCGAAGCACTCGAGCGTCTCCCGGAACTGATGGAGCTCCCTGAACGAGGCGCCGTCATGACCAGATCCACCTCGGTGATGCGCTCTCTGGCGACGGCGGGTCTCCTCGACGGCCGCAAGGTGAACGTCGGTGGATTGCACGAGGGTCCGGATCGACGGATGGCGTTGCGCTATGTGTCCCTGCGTCCGGACGAGGCCGACGATCTGAGGGCCATCCAGGCAGCCGGAGGCCGGGTCAGTGCGCGGGATTTGCCGACGGCGCGCGAAGTGGAACTCGAGGAGCTGCTGCGTGCCGCTGACTGACATCGCGCTGACCCCCGCGCTCTGGGCACTGCTGGCCGGAATCGGGGGCCTGCTGGCCGTCGACGGCGTGTCGATGCCGCAGGTCATGGTTTCCCGCCCCATCGTATCCGCGACCATTGGCGGCGCCATTCTCGGTGATGCCGCAGGCGGAATGCTCGTCGGCGCGCTGCTCGAACTGCTTACGATGCGACATCCGCCTTACGGTGCGGCGAAGTACCCGGATACGGGGCCCGCGGGCCTGATCGCCGGCTGTGCGTATGCCGCCTCCGGGAGCGCGTCGATCGCGATTCTGGTCTCGGCGGTGCTCGTCGGCTGGGTGATCGGCTGGATGGGCGCGTACACGGGCTACGCTCGACGGCTCGTGAACGGTCGGTTGATCGGCCGACCGGAATGGCTCGCCGCCAGACCGCGACGCCTCGAGAGACGTCATCGGACGACCATCGAGATCGATGTCCTGCGGGGTGTCGTGCTGACTGGGGGCATGCTCGTCCCCGCTGTGCTCGTCGTGAGCATCGTTGGAGTCCTGCCGGTTGGGCCCGTCGGGACAGCCGTCGGGTCCGCGGCCGTCGTTACCGCCCTCGCAGCGTCCATCGGGTCGGGAGCCCGTACAACGGCACCGGACGCTCGGGCATGGGCGATGGTCCTGCTGGGCGCGCTGCTCGTTCTGGCAGCACTGTGGGGCCGGCCGTGAAGCCCGGCCGGATGGATCTGATCAGAGCCTGGTTGCGCACGTTCAGCGTCCAGGGTTCGTGGAATTACCGGACGCTCGTAGCTCCCGGCGTTGCCTATGCCCTGCTACCGTTGCTGCGGCGCATCCACGAGGGAGACCCGGACCGGCTCGAGTCCTCCGTGCTTCGGCATCTCGATTCATTCAACACGCACCCGTACCTTGCATCGCTAGCCGTCGGGGCGCTGGCCCGGCTGGAGCATGAGGGTGCATCCGAGGACGAGATATCTCGATTCCGCATGGCGTTGCGCGGCCCGCTCGGCACACTGGGCGATCGCACGGTGTGGGCCGAGTGGCGGCCGTTCTGCCTGCTGATCGGCATCACGCTGTTTGGTCTCGGACTGGGCGCCCTGTGGAGTGCCGGCGCATTTCTCGTCACGTACAACGCGGGTCACCTGTGGATTCGAGTGTGGGGGTTTCGATGCGGCTGGCGCGAGGGCCGCGATATCGGAAAGACACTGCGCGAGTTTCCGTTCGAGCGGTTTACCGATCGTCTGTGGCCGGTCACCATGTTTCTGCTGGGAGCGGCGACAGTGCTTCTTGGACGCGAAGTACTCACCACGTCGGGAGGCACAGGAAGCTGGACGCTCCTGCTGGTGGCCGGACTGGTGGCAATACCAGCGTTTCGCTGGCCGAATCGATTCGGACGGCTGGCGGTCGGGCTGCTCCTTGCAGTACCGGTCATCTGGATTGTGCTGGCGATCGCGGGCCAGGGATGGTGAGCATCGAATCCGGTGGCCAGACGGAATCCCGCACCGTGCGGATTCCGAATCTCCTGGGGCTCCATGCCCGTCCTGCGGCTGACATCGTCAAGCTGGCAAGTGGCTACGCCTCGGAGATTTTCCTGGCGAAGGGGGAGATGGAGGTGAACGGGAAGAGCATCATGGGAGTCATGATGTTGGCCGCGGAATGTGGAGCGATGCTCAGGGTGTCGGCCTGCGGGCCGGATCGTCTCGAAGCGGTCGAGGCCCTGGTGGCCCTGGTGCAGACCGGGTTTGGCGAGGAGCTCGCTGACCCGGCCATCTGGGAAGATGAGGTCCCGTGAGTCCGATAGTGGAAGGCCTGGGCGCATCGCCCGGTCGTGCGCTCGGCATGGCGTGTCGTCTGGACTGGGAAATTGCCGGAGTCGCGCACCGCACGATCGGCCCCGAAGATGTCGAGGCCGAAGTCGCGCGGTTCGATTCGGCCAGGGCGGCCGCGGTCGCCCGGTTGGCGTCGCTCGGCGAGCAGGCAGGGCTGCGTCTTGGACCGTTTGAGGGGAAGGTGTTCGAGGCGCAGGCCTATATGATCGACGACCCGGTCCTGGTCGAAGGGACGCGATCGTATATCTCGGAGAACTTCCTGGCGGCCGAGCGTGCGTTCGAGCTGCAGATGCTCGAGCACAGGGTAAGGATGCTGGATTCGGGACATGCGATGGTCCTGGACAGGTTGGCCGATCTGCAGGACGTGCGGATGCGCGTTCTGTCCAGTCTGCTGGGTATCGAGGAGCCCAAACTGCCGACCGGAACGGGTGCGCCGGCCATCCTGGTTGCGCGCGATCTTCCGCCCAGCCTCGCCGCTACGCTTGATACGGAGCAGGTCGCCGGTTTCGTGACGGCCGGCGGAACTCGAGGCGGACATGCGGTGATCATTGCGCGTTCGCTGGGGATACCGGCGATCGTAGGTGTCGGAACCCAGGTCGAGCATCTCACCCACGGAGTTCAGCTGCTGATAGATGGCCGCACCGGACGGTTGGTTCTGGATCCGTCGAAGGACGAGATCGAGGCGTTTCGAAGGGAATCCATCCAGGTCAGTGAGCGCCAGGTGGCCAGCGAGGCCGACGCTACAGGTCCGACGTTGACGCGCGACGGCGTTCGCCTCGAAATCCAGGCTAACGTCGACCGCCCCGACGAGATCGCGCGAGCGCACCGGTTGGGTGCCGAGGGTGTCGGTCTGTTTCGGTCCGAGTTCCTCGTCATCGGTCACCGTGAAATACCGACTGAAGAGGAACAACTACGGGCATACCGCTCGGCGCTGGAGTCCATGCCGGGTCACGAAGTCACGCTGCGGACATTCGATATCGGAGGAGACAAGTTCCCACTGTTCCTCTCGATGCCGCGAGAGGACAACCCCTATCTCGGCTGGCGGGCGATCAGAGTGTGTCTCGATCTTCCGGACTTGTTCCGCAATCAGCTCCGCGCAGCGGTGCGGGCAGCGAAACACGGATCCATGAGGATTCTGCTACCGTTCATCACCTCCGTTGACGAGGTTGTCCGGACGCGGGAGCTCCTGGATGAGATTTACGATTCGCTCGGAGCCGAGGCGCCTGACACCAGGCTGCCTCTCGGCGTCATGATCGAGACACCGGCGGCCCTGGAGCTTATCGATCGTCTGGCGCCACTCGTGGACTTCTTAAGCCTGGGTACGAACGACCTGACGCAATACGTGTTGGCGGCCGACCGGGGAAACGCCAGGTTGGCAAGCATGTTCGATGCCGCACATCCGGCGCTCACGAGGATGTACCGCCGCCTCGCCGAGTCGACTGCCCAGCACGGCCTCGAAGTCAGCGTGTGCGGTGAACTAGGAGGGGAACCGGTGGGCATGGCTCTGCTGGTCGGACTTGGATTTACGAAGTTCAGCGTGTCGGTCGGCGCTCTCGCCGAGCAACGCGAAGTAGCGCGGGCCATGTCGGCGGCCGATCTCGTCGCCCTCGTATCGTCGTCCGACTGGCCTGATGCACAGGCGTGCCGGGCAGCGATCGCAAAGGAGCTGGCGCGCGTCGGAGTGCCGTCCGGCGGAGCCGAACGGTTGTCGGGTGAATAGGGGGCAGATAGGTTGGCGCGCTCCCCGAGCCACGGATTTGGAGACGAGTGTCGCATAGCCATCTGTTTACATCGGAGTCGGTAACCGAAGGCCATCCTGACAAGGTGTCGGATCAGATTTCTGACGCCGTTCTGGACGCGGTGCTGGCCGTCGCGCCCGAGAGCTTCGTCGCCTGCGAGACGCTGGTTGCACGCAACACGTGCGTGCTCGCGGGCGAAATCGGATGGCCCGGCGAGCCGGTCGAGTTGGACTTCTCCGGGATCGCCAGGGACACGATTCGGCGCATCGGTTACGATCGCCCCGAACTCGGTTTCGATGCCGATACCTGCCGGATCGACGTGCGCTTGCACGCCCAATCCGACGACATCCGCATGGGGGTGGTCGGCGGTGGGGCGGGCGACCAGGGCATGATGTTCGGATACGCTACGGACGAGACCGACAGCTACATGCCGCTTCCGATCTCTCTCGCCCACCAGCTCACGCGCAGGCTGGCGGACGTCAGACACTCCGGTGAACTTCCGTGGCTCCGTCCCGATGGGAAGGCGCAGGTTACGGTGCGCTACGCCGACGGGAGCCCGTCGGACATCACGACCGTCGTCCTGTCCGCGCAGCACGACGACAACATCGATGACCTGCACGAGAAGTTGATCTCACACGTCATTCGGCCGATCCTGCCGGCGGACCTTCATGATCCCGACCGCATCGAGTTCCACATCAACCCCACGGGCCGATTCGTAACCGGAGGGCCGCTCGGGGACGCTGGACTTACGGGCCGCAAGATCATCGTGGACACCTACGGCGGCTTCGGCAGCCATGGCGGCGGAGCGTTCAGCGGCAAAGATCCCTCTAAGGTGGATCGCAGCGCATGCTACGCCGCTCGCTGGGTGGCCAAGAACGTCGTGGGCGCGGGGCTGGCCCACCGTGTCCAGGTCCAACTCGCCTACGCGATCGGGGTAGCCCAACCCGTCTCAGTGATGGTCGAGACGTTCGGAACCGGAGTGCACCGGGACGATGTCCTGGAGGATGCCGTGATGAAGGTGTTCGACCTGACCCCGCGGGGCATCATCGAGGCACTGAGTCTGCGCCGGCCGATCTACGGTCGGACGGCGGCCTACGGCCATTTCGGGCGGGAGCCCGAGGCGGACGGCGCCTTCAGCTGGGAGCGCGTTGACAGAGTAGACGACCTGAAGTCGGCTGTCGGGGCCTGAATCGAGCGGAGAAACAACTATATGGAATCGGTAAGCACTACTTCACATATCGCGGATGCTTCGCTGGCCGCATCAGGTGGTCGGCGGGTGAATTGGGCCGAGCGGTTCATGCCTGTGCTGCGCCAGATCCGCGAACGCTTCGCTGCGGAGCGCCCGCTGGAAGGCCTGCGCGTGTCGGCCTGCCTTCACGTCACGACGGAAACGGCCAACCTGATGCGAGCCCTGAAGGCGGGGGGTGCCGAGGTGTTGCTGTGCGCGTCGAACCCGCTGTCCACCCAGGACGATGTGGCGGCCTGGCTGGTCGAGGAACTTGGGATCGCGGTGCACGCCGTGCGTGGCGAGGACAACGATACGTACTACCGGCACATCCAGGCGGCTCTGGCGCATCGTCCTACGATTACGATGGACGACGGGGCGGACCTCGTCGGCGCATTGCACATGATCGCCCTGGACCGGCTGGATGACCTCGCGCCTCCGGTACGCGAGTGGATCGCGGGATTGGACGCGGATGCGCGGAGCGACATCGTGTCCAGCATCCTCGGGAGCACGGAAGAGACGACGACCGGGATCATCCGGTTGCGCGCGATGGCTGCGGATGGCGTGCTGCAGTTCCCGGTAATGGCGGTTAACGACAGTCTCACCAAGCACCTGTTCGACAACCGGTACGGCACCGGCCAATCAACGCTCGACGGTGTGATTCGGGCGACCAACATCCTGTTGGCGGGATCGACCGTCGTCGTAGCCGGCTACGGCTGGTGCGGCCGCGGCGTGGCGTTCCGTGCGCGGGGAGCCGGGGCCAAAGTCATCGTCACGGAGATCGATCCGGTCGTGGCCCTCGAGGCAACGATGGACGGCTTTCCGGTCATGCCGATGGAGCAGGCTGCGCCTGTGGGCGACCTGTTCCTCACACTGACGGGCAATACGAGCGTCGTCAGGGAAGAGCATTTCCGCGCTATGAAGGATGGTGCGATCGTTGCGAATTCCGGACACTTCGACGTCGAAATCGACGTCGCCCGGTTGGCCGAGGTGGCAGAAGGTCCACCCGTGGAGGTTCGGCCGATGGTCGACGAGTATCGCATCGACGGAAGGCGGATCGAGATCCTGGCGCAGGGCCGCCTCATAAATCTGGCTGCCGCCGAAGGCCACCCGGCCGCCGTGATGGACATGTCGTTCGCGAACCAGGCGCTGGCGGCCGAATTTCTGCTTGCCGAGCGGGATTCGCTTACGAACCAGGTGCATCGGGTCCCGGCCGAGATCGACCGTGAGATCGCACGCCTCAAGCTGGCTGCGATGGAGATCGGGATGGATGTCCTCACTCCGGAGCAGGAGCACTATCTGGCATCCTGGGATCTTGGGACCTGAGCGAAGGAGACCATGAGCGACGAGCAGGAACAGCCGAGCGAAGACCTTACCCGGGTCGAGGTGTCGAGCCTCGGTCTCGACAAGGCGTCCGGTAC
>JARFPW010000143.1 GCA_029288095.1 Gemmatimonadota bacterium | reverse complement strand
GCTACAGGGAGCCTACCCGGCGATTCCGCAGGTATCGTTTCCTGTGGTGGACGTACGCGACCTCGCGGCCCTGCATGTGAAGGCCATGCTCGTGCCCGAGGCCGGGGGAAGGCGTCTGATCGGGGCCGGAGAGACCCTGTCGCTGCAGGAGGTGGGCGCCATCCTTCGTGAGGAGTTCGCGGAGGGCGCTAAGAAGGTGCCGAAGCATACGTTGCCGAACTTCGTCGTGCGGCTGGTTTCCAACTTCGATCGGTCCCTGAAAGCGATTACTCCCGATCTCGGCGTGGTTCCGGTGGCGGAAAGTGCCTACGTGACGGACTTGACAGGAATCACCAACAGACCCGCCGCGGAGGCTGTCGTGGCGGCCGCACGATCGATCATCGAGCACGCCTCATGAGCCCGGGATCCGAGGACTCCGTCGGACGGCGGCTGTCGTTTCTCGATCGCTACCTGACGCTGTGGATATTCGCGGCCATGGCGCTGGGCGTCGGAATCGGTTTCGTATGGCCGGCCGGAGTCGCCGCCGTCAACGACGCTACACAGGTGGGGACCACGTCGATCCCGATTGCGATCGGTCTGATCCTGATGATGTACCCGCCTCTCGCCAAGGTCCGATACGAAGAACTGGGCGACGTCTTCCGAAACGGGAAAGTGCTCGGTCTGTCTCTGATCCAGAACTGGGTCATCGGTCCGACGCTCATGTTCGCGCTGGCGGTTCTCTTCCTGCGTGACTATCCCGAGCTAATGGTGGGATTGATCCTCATCGGCCTGGCGCGCTGCATCGCCATGGTGATCGTGTGGAATGATCTGGCCGAGGGCGATCCGGAGTACGCTGCAGGATTGGTGGCATTCAACTCAATCTTCCAGGTCCTGTTTTTCAGCGTCTATGCCTACGTGTTCATCACCGTCCTGCCGGATTGGTTGGGCCTGGAGGGTACCGCGGTGGACATCACGATGGGCGAGATCGCCAGGAGCGTGTTCATCTATCTGGGCGTGCCGTTCATCGCTGGATTCCTTACCCGATTCGTCCTCGTTCGGATGCGTGGCCTGTCCTGGTATCACGAGCACTTCGTGCCGAAGATCAGCCCCATCACGCTGGTCGCCCTGTTGTTCACGATCGTCGTGATGTTCTCGATTCAGGGTCGGGCGATCATCGGGCAGCCGTTCGGTGTGCTGCGTGTCGCCGTGCCCCTGCTGATCTATTTCGTGGTCATGTTCACGATCACGTTCTTCATGAGCAAGCGAGTCGGTGCCGACTATCCCCAGACCGTTACACTGTCGTTCACAGCGGCCTCCAACAACTTCGAACTCGCAATCGCCGTCGCAGTAGGCACCTTCGGGATCGCCCACGGTGCGGCGTTCGCGGCGGTCATCGGACCCCTGGTCGAGGTGCCGGTGCTGATCGCCCTGGTGAACGTGGCACTCGCCTGGCGAGCCAGGTACTTCCCGGAAGCGGAGGCTGAAATCGCGTCCGTAAGCAACTGTGCGGTGCCCTCGGGGGTCGGGCCCGTTGAAGACCAGTCGTGAGGTTGGGCGCTCGGGGCAGACCGGCACCGTCGTACCTGCAGGGCGGTCTTGCCGCGCTGGCGCTCGGGTGTATGTCACTGATCATCGGAACCGTGGTTGCCCCGGATGGCGGTGTGGAACAGCTCTCGGTCGTCGAGGATGTGACCTACGACTCGGTTTACTACTACCGCGGGTATCGCGTGGCGAGCGTGCACCTGCTCGCCCGCGACGGAGCTCACTACCGCACGCCTAAGAAGTACTGGCCGGAAGGGCTAGGCGGTAACGAGCTGGTGGCGGAACTTCGAGCAGACACGGTGGCGACGCTCTGGCTGCACGGGGTCGGTGGAGACGGCTACCCGACGATCACCGGCCTGCGGACGGAGCATGTCGATATCGATCCGGAGCGGTCGCTTCGGATCCAGCGACGGGATAGCCGGCTGGCGCAGTGGCTCGGGGTACCGCTGATTCTCGCGGGCCTCGGCATCCTGGCGCACGGTTGGCGCCGGGAAAGAGGGACATAGCCGCTCCGGGCCGACCGTCAGTCGGTGCGGCTGGTAATCTCGATCAGGTGGTAACCGAACTGCGTCTTGACCGGGCCGTGGGCCTTCCCGACCTCTGCCGAGAACACGACATCCTCGAACTCAGGCACCATCTGCCCCTTGCCGAACTCGCCGAGATCGCCGCCCTGCCGGCTCGACGGGCACAGCGAGTGCTCACGGGCGACATCGCCGAAATCTGCTCCGCCCTCGATGTCCAGCTTAAGGCTCTCGGCGACCTGCTCCGAGTCCACGAGAATATGTCTGGCTCTGGCTCGCACGGCTGACTCCTGATTCGGGTTGGTTCGTCGAGCGCGGAAGATCGAACTGCGGGTCGCCTTGCGAAAGGCCCACCGGTCACTGGCCGTGCCGCGTGCGCTCGAAATCCGTGTATCGATAGCCCCGTTTCTCCAGGATGAAGAACATCTCGTCCTGGAGATCCTCGGAAACATTGGCCTCACGAGTCAGCAACCAGCCGTACTTCCTGTCCGGCGTGCCGATGATCGCGTACTCGTAATCGCTTCCCAGCCCGACGATCCAGTAGTCGCCCCAGAACAGATTGCGACCCAGGAAGCGGACGAAGCTCACCTCGAGCTTCGCGTTCGAAACGTCATCGACGACGCGCGCGACTCCCAGGGCCTCATCCACGGAGCCGTCCGACTTGACGCACCGATTGATGACATCGAGCCGTCCGTCCTCCCGTGCCCGGTATTCGGCGGTCGTGCTGTTCGCACACTGCCTCTGAAACTGATTGGGAATGCGGGCGAATTCATACCAGAGTCCCAGGTACTCTTCCAGGTCCACGGACTCGACCGTCTCGGGTTCGGACCCCGGCGCATTTTGAGCCGGGAGCGAGGGCGTCCCCGCGACCGTGAAAATCAGAGCAAGCCCGAGACGCTTCAGTTTCCGTACGCCTCAGAAATCGCCTGCAATCGCTCCTCGATCTCGTTGGCCGGAATCCAGCGGCCTCGCACCATGACCCCTGCCGGATCGCGCACGTTGGCCACGTCGGCCAGCGGATTGCCGCGGACGAGGACCAGGTCGGCAATCATGTCTTCGGCCACCGTCCCACGCTCGTCGAGCGCATCATAGAACCGGGCCACGTTGACCGTACCTGTCTGGAGCGCCTCGTACGGAGACAGGCCCGCTTCGACGTACTCGGCGAGCTCCTCGTGCATCGCGAAGCCGGGGACGTTGAATATTTGCGGGGCGTCGCTGCCCAGCAGGATTCCGGCGCCCGCATCATGTAGATCTTTGAGGATCTGCCGTCGCAATTCCATCAGGAGGATCCCGTTCTCCGGGGCGAACAGGGGATTCGATTGTCGCTGCCTGATGTTGTTGGCCCAGCCCTGCGCCTGCTGCCGTGAGACGTACCTTACGTCGGCGCGGCCGAGATAGTCGTCCGGATTGCCGAAGAATTCCGGAAACAGCGCCATCGTCGGCACATTCCACACACCCGCCTCGGCTGTCCGGCGCGCCAGGCGCGGCATGTCCCCGACGTCGGCGAACTCCGCCAGGTTGAGGCCGAAGAACTGGGAGGCCTCACCGGGGATCGAGTTCGCGAGAGCTTCGACGTAGCCGTCCAGGTGATCGATGGTCGCCTGACGGGCCTCGAACGTGCGAGCCAGACCGACGTCCGCCGACACGTGTCCGCCGAACGTGATCCCGACCTCGTCGGCGGCCTGAACGATCGCGTCGAAGTTCTCCCGGCTCAGTCCCGGGTGGAGCTTCAGGAAGTCGTAGCCGGCCGCCTTCTGTTCCCGGACCATTCGGTCCGCCTGCGTTTCCGAGCCCACACTGTTGCCGTTCAGGCTGGGCCCGGACGTGTAGATGCGGGGGGCGATGATCTCGCCGGCCGCCGAAGCACGCCTGAGATCCAGGTGTGACGCCTCCCCGAGCATGCCGCGAATCGTTGTTATCCCGTTCGCTACGTAGAGAAATAGCGTGTTGGAGAGGTATTGTTCGGGCGCCCGGGCCGACGGAATATGCGCGTGCATTTCTGCCAGGCCCGGCATCAAATAGAGACCTGTCCCATCGATGACGGTCGCGGCTTCCGGCACATTGATCTCGCCGGCCGGACCGATTTGGAGGATCCGATCGTCGGCCACGATCACCGTCTGGTTGTCGAGCACACGGTCCGCGTCCATCGGGACCACGTTCACACCGACGAACGCGTACACCGTCTTCCCGGCATCCGGTTCCGGCGCCATCGCCGAAATCGCCAGCACGGTCGCGATCAGTCCGATACCCGCTCCCCACCTCATCCTCGTCCTCCTTGGTTTCGTGTGCGCCGACCCATCCCGCGGTCCCGACGATAATAGCGGTGGTTGGACCTCAGGTTCCCGTTCGCTAAGCTTCCCGGATGCGAATTCCCAGATCTGGTGTAGCCGTCGCGTCCAGCACGAAGGTCGCCGCCGAAGCGGGGGCTGCCGTTGCGCGAGAAGGTGGCAACGCGGTGGACGCCGCGGTAGCGGCAGCCTGGGTGGGGGCGGTCGCGGAACCTGGGATCTGCGCAGCGGGATGCGGCGGTTTCGTGACCGTATGGGGACCGGATGGGGATCCGGTAACGATCGACGGGTACATCGAGATGCCGGGTCGCGGCCTGCCGTCGGAGCGCTTCGGAAAGGGAACGCGCAAGGTCCACCTGGGATACGGCGGCGGAGTGTTCATGCATGTCGGGCACGGCTCCGTCGGCACTCCCGGTGGCCCAGCGGCGCTGTCCATCGCCTCGGAGCGCTTCGGACGCGTTCCGTGGGCCGTAGCCATGGGGCCGGCGATCGAGCTTGCCCGCGACGGATTCGAACTCTCGCCGCCGGCGCGCCAGTACCTGGAGTTCTCCGGAACGAAGGTGTTCGGTTGGCACCCCGACAGCCACAAGGCTCTGCATCACGCCGACGGTGCGCTCATGGAACTGGGCGAGATCATTCGCATCGACAGCTTGGCGGACAGTCTGGAACGGCTGGCGCGGCATGGAGCGGCGGACTTCTACACGGGCGAGATCGGTCACGCCATCGCGGCTGATATGGCGGAGAATGGTGGACTCATAACCGAAGCTGACCTGGCACAGTATCGACCCATCGTGCGCGAGGCTCTCGTCGGACCCGTGGGAGACTGGATCGTCGCGACCAATCCGCCACCGGCGATCGGAGGCGTCGTCCTGGGGGCGATGCTGCGCCTCCTCGATGGACGGCCCTCGAACCCGTGGTCCCGCGATGACGTGGAGCACATGGTCGAAGTTCAGAGCCTGGTGCTTGGCCATAGGCGCGACCGGGTCGACATGCGCGAGGACATCGCAGAGGCGATCGCCGAAATGCAGGCGGCGTTCAGATCTCCGTCAACGGTTCACACCTCGGTCGTGGATTCGGATGGCCTGGCATGCTCCATCACGCTGTCGGCGGGTTACGGCTCCGGGGTGATGGTCCCCGGGACGGGCCTGTGGCTGAACAACTGTCTGGGCGAGATCGAGTTGAATCGTCGAGGGCTGCATGCGTGGCCGGTGGGTGCCCGGTTGGTCTCCAACATGTCGCCGACCGTGGCCCGTGACTCGACCGGACGAGTGCTGTCCATCGGCTCTCCCGGCGCGGACCGGATCACGACCGCCATCCTGCAGGTGTTTGCGAACCACGCGAACGCAGGGATGTCGTTGGCCGGGTCCATCGCCCATCCGCGGGTGCATATGGAGATGACGGAGGATGGACCGCGGATGGTTGCCGAGCCCGGGATTCCAACGGGTCTGGGCGGTGTTCCGTGGCGGACGACGCCTGATCTCTCCATGTATTTCGGCGGCGTCGGTGTCGCTGAGTGGTCGCCGGCCGGAGGACTGGTGGCCGAGGCTGATCCGAGACGCTCCGGCGGTACTGCGGTGGTGGAAACAGCCGGCTAGCGGGCCTCCGCCGCCTCTATCTCGGCGTACCGGAAGCACCCCGTTTCATGGTCGTTGACCATACCCGCGGCTTGCATGAACGCGTAGCAGATCGTCGAGCCTACGAAGCGGAACCCCTCGGCCTTGAGGGCCTTGCTCATCACATCGGATGCATCTGCCGTGGCCGGAATCTCGTCGAGCGACGCCCACGAATTGCGAATGGTCCGGCCACCCGTGAACTGCCAGATCCAGGTATCGAACGACCCGTGTTCGGCCTGGAGCCGCAGAAACTCTCGAGCGTTCCCGATCGTCGCGTCGATCTTCATCCTGTTCCTGACGATGCCCGCGTCGGCCAGCAGTCGTTGGCGTTCCGGCTCGCCGTATCCGGCGATCTGTCGGGCATCGAACTCATCGAACGCCGCGCGAAAGTTCTCCCGCTTGTTCAGGATCGTTCGCCAGCTCAATCCGGCCTGAAACGCATCGAGTACGAGGAACTCGAACAGCTTGCGGTCGTCGTGCACGGGCACGCCCCATTCCTCGTCGTGATACGCGACCATCAGCGGGTCCGTCCCGGCCCAGGCGCAGCGCGGCATGCGATCTCCGGTTCATCGTTGACACGGTATTCTCGGATGCCGGAATGATAGCCTGGCCGTGCGACGCTCGACATTCCAGCACCCCGCGGTTATCCATTCGCGTCCATGAGTCCCAACAGCTCACGCACCACCCGTCCCCCGCAGCCGCAGACCGTCGTCCAGACCAAGGGCGCCGGGCTTGGCACATTCGGTGGGGTGTTCACGCCGTCGATTCTCACGATCCTCGGCGTCATCATGTACCTCCGTTTCGGCTGGGTCGTCGGCAACGTAGGTCTGCTCGGGACTCTGCTGATCGTTACGATCGCCACGTCGATCACTTTCCTGACCGCCCTCTCCATTTCGGCCATTGCCACCGATCAGCGCGTGCGCGTCGGCGGCGCCTACTACATGATCAGCCGCTCCCTGGGACTGGAGACCGGCGGCGCAGTCGGGATCCCGCTGTTCTTTGCACAGGCCCTGTCGGTCGCGCTGTATACGATCGGGTTCGCGGAAAGTCTCGTGAACGTGTTCCCGGTCCTCGACCAAAGACTCGTGGGGGTCGCGACCACCATCGCCGTGGCAGCCCTCGCCCTCACGTCGGCGCGCGCCGCGATCAGGGCGCAGTACTTCATCATGGCCGCGATCGGGCTGTCGCTGGTCTCGCTGCTCTTCGGTGGTTCAGTAGGTCCCGAAGCACACGACGCGTTGAGTGCCCCCGTGGGAGACGTGACCCGCCACGGATTCTGGGTGGTGTTCGCGGTGTTCTTCCCGGCGGTCACGGGCATCATGGCCGGCGTGAACATGTCGGGCGATCTGACCGAACCGGACAAGTCGATCCCTAGAGGTACACTGGCGGCGGTCGGCGTCGGGTACCTGATCTACATGGTATTGCCCGTTCTCCTGGCCGCGCGCGCCGGATCGGAGCAGCTGATCAGCGACCCGATGATCATGCGCCGCATTGCCATCTGGGGCGATGCCATACTGCTGGGCGTTTGGGGCGCTACCCTGTCGAGCGCGGTCGGCAGCATCATGGGCGCCCCGCGTGTACTGCAGGCGCTTGCCCGAGACGGAATCGTGCCCGGCGCCTTTCGTTGGGTTGGGAAGGGGAGCGGCGAGGACGACACTCCGCGCATCGGCACTCTCGTAACACTGGCCATCGCGCTGGCCGCGGTGTGGCTCGGCGACCTGAACCTGATCGCGCCGATCCTGACGATGTTCTTCCTCACGACGTACGGCGTCCTCAACGTGGCGGCGGGCCTGGAGCGAGCGCTTGGGAGCCCGTCGTTCCGTCCGCGCTTCCGGGTACCTTGGTATCTGTCGGCGCTCGGCGCGATCGGCTGCGTCGCGGTCATGATGCTGATCAACGCCGGCGCGACCGCCGTGGCGGCCGCGGTGGTCGGGGGTATCTATCTGTGGCTGCAGCGGCGTGAACTGCAGACGACGTGGGGCGATGTACGGCGTGGCCTGTGGATGGCGGTGACGCGCGCCGGCCTGTTCCGACTGCAGGACGCGAGCGACCCGAAGAACTGGCGTCCCCACCTGCTCGTGCTTTCCGGCTCACCCACGCGCCGCTGGTACCTGATCGAATTCGCGAGCTGGATCGCCCACCGCAGGGCTCTGGTCACGGTGAGCAGCGTGCTGTCGGACGAGGGGATCACCCTCGATCGACAGCGTGGGATGGAACGAACGATCAGCGACTACCTGGCCCGGCGCGGCGTGCAGGCGCTGATTCGAATCATCCGAGCACCCGACGCGTTCGACGGCGCCACGCGCCTGATCGAGGCGTATGGAATCGGCGCCCTGACGCCCAATACGGTGCTTCTCGGCGACACGGAGTCCGAGGATCACCGGATCGCTTACTGCCGCATGATCGCGGGCTTCCACGACGCGAGGCGCAACGTCGTGATCCTCCACCACAATCACGATGTTGATTTCGGGCGTCGCCGTCGAATCGACGTCTGGTGGGGCGGTCTGCAGAATAACGGTGGGCTGATGCTGACGCTCGCCTACTTGCTCCAGACCAGTTTCGTCTGGCGCGGCGCGGAATTGCGGGTAAAGATGGTAGTACCAAATGAGGACGCTGCGGCTTCCGCGCGGGCGAACCTGGAACACATCGTCAGCGGCCTGCGAACGGATGCCAATTGTGAGGCGATCGTCGGGGACGGCAGGCCGTTCCTGGAGATCTTCCGGGAATCATCGGCCGGTGCGGACTTCGTGTTCATCGGCATGCGCGCTCCCGATGACGATTGGGAGGCGTACTACGAACGCGTTCAGGCCGGTGTGACAGGCATGCCGAGCACGGCATTCGTTCTCGCGGCTGAGGATGTCGCATTCAGTGAGATTCTGGTCAAACCGGAGGGGTAGCGCGTGAGCGATCGAGTGGCGATCGAAGGTCGACGACAGACTTGGATCGACGTGACCACCGCCGGAGACGCGGATGCCTGCATGCGCTTGTTGACGGCGGATGTCGTGTGGTTTCCGCCCGGTATGGCCGCGCTGGCTGGTCGAGAGGCCGTGCGCGATTGGATGGCGCCGTTCTTCGAGCTTTACGATTACGATTTCACGGTACATGGTCCACGCCTCCAGCTCGCGGGAGACTGGGCCGTAGATCGCGGGACGTTCACCTCAGCCCTGATTTCCCGGCACGACGGTCGGCGGAGCAGCCATTCGGGCGAGTACCTGATCGTCTGGCGTCGGGAGTCCGACGACGAATGGTACATCGAGCGCTACGTGCATCTGAACGATCTCGTGTACGACCTAGATGCCGGGCCTATGCTACCCGAGTAGCCAGGCGCCACCGCCCAGAACGAGAATAACCAATCCGACGAATACCTTGATGGCCACGGCCGCCGCCCGGCCCAGCAGAGCACCCCAACCGGCGCGGACAGCATTTCCGAGCCGTCGCGTGTGAAGCCAGGTGGCGACCGCCGCTCCGGCGAGCGTACCCAGGAATGCGCCGACCAGCGGTCCCACGACCGGCACGGGCGCTCCGACGATCGCGCCGATCGCACCGCCGGCCAGCGCCCCCCAGAACGTGCGATTCGTCCCTCCGAATCGGCGGCCGAGACGCTCCACGGTGACCCATTCCGCGACCTCTGCGGCGATCGTCAGGCCTACCAGTAGACCATAAATCCCCAGCGAGACCTCGCCAGCGATCAAGCCTACCGAGAGAATCCCCACCATGATCCACAGGCCGGGAATCCCAAGCGGGATGGCCAGCAGCGATACGATCATCGCGGCCACGGCGCCGAGTGCCAGGAGCGTGTTCATGTCTCAATCTACGCGTTCGGTCACGCCGGGGATTCGCGCGCACAAAAAAGAGCGGGGGCGCCGTAACGACGCCCCCGCCCCTGTTGCGGACTCTCAGGCGAGCTGTGCCCGCACCCATTTCCGGCCTACAGCCGAACCGTCAGGAAGAATGTGAATCCCGACCGGTGCACCGGACGATAGTGGACACCCCGTGAGTGATAGAACATCTCACCACCGTACCAGACCTCGTCGTAGTCCTCCGGCAGGTATTCGACCTCGACGCCGTATGGCGCCTCGATCACGATGTATCCGCCATAGTACGGATCCCACCGGTAGAACACGCCGTCGTAGTAGTGCACCCTCGTGCCGCGCACCCAGATGATCTGGTGTCCGACCGGCAGATACCGGATGCGTGCTCCGTAAGGTGCCGCTACGACACGGTAATAGCTCCCGTATCTCCGGTAGTACGTGCCGCTGCTGTAGTAGAAGTACAGGCCTCCCAGCCGGATCCGACTGTAGTGCCTCGGCAGTACATTGATTCGGAATCCAATGCGGGGACCCCGCTTCCAGGTCCTTCCGGGCCGATAATCCGGGCGACGGTCGCGCCGCGTGCGGTCACGGTTGCGGTCCCAGCGGTCACGGTCCCAACGGTCGCGGTCCCAGCGGTCGCGGTCGTACCTGTCACGATCCCGCCGATCTCTCGGCGTGGTGCGGCCTCGATCAGAACTTCGATCGCGCGAACGATCCGTCGCTCGGTCCCGGTCGCCTGTGCGGTTGCCTGTCCTGTCGCCGCGATCACGGTCCCCGGAACGGTCCCGGTCGCCGGTGCGGTCGCCTCGGTTACGATCCTGCGGACGGACGCGCTCGGGCATCCGGGAGACGATGCGGCGATCGGTGGACGAAAGCGTGCCGGGCCGCGCCTGGCGCGGACGGCTCGGCGGAGCCGCCTTCGTTCGAGCCCGTGCGCGGTTGATCACCGATTGGTTGCGTGCGGACTTCGCGCGTGCCGACTGGTTGCGTGCGGACGCCTTGCGCGCCGACTGCTGACGCGCCGACTGTTTCCGCGGGGTCGATCGCTTCACCTCGCTACTTCTGGCCTTCAGCTTCGATCGGCTCTGGGCATGAGCAGGTGCCGCAATCGCCGTACCCATAACCGCCAGAGTCGCGATCATCGCGATGCGACCGACGACACTTCGTCGAGGTCTGCCTCGTGAAGTTCTCATCTTCCTACTCCTGTCTCGCCGTGAGCTCGATCGTCACGGTTCCAACCGCAAGACGACGCCCGCCGTAAGAAAGTAACACCGGGCACCGTCCGCGGGGTCCGACTAGGAGGAAGACTCCACTCCCGTGATCCGCAGGATCTGCACGTACTGCACGTCGAAATCATCCCGCACGACGCCATACCACAGATCTCCGTCCACGGTGAACGGGGTGAATCGACCCGGGAGTTCGACGACGCCGAGATAGCGACCCTCGGAGTCGAACACGTCCCACTCCGGGGACCCCTGGTCCAGGGTCGGATTGTACGTTTCGAGTTCCTCCTCGGTGAGGTCGCTCAGGTACCGGACCCGCTGGATCCACAGCGTGCCGTCCGGTCCCGCCCGCATCTGCGTGAACGCGGGCCATGTGTCGGCGAAGCTCACTCCCTCCATCAGCAGGTCCATCTGAGCCGGTGGCACGCCGTTGCGTTCGAACTGGCTACGCATGAGGTCGATCAGCGTACGCTCGTGCGAGTCGGTGACCGGTGTCGGCTCGTAGGGTTGGGAGACAATTCGTCCGAGTGTGCCATCCGCCCCGAAAACCTCAATTCTGTAGGAGTCATTCGTCGCGAACGCCAACCGATCTCCCGACAGCGTTGTCCACATCGGCTCCGGGGAGAAGATCCTGAACACCGGGCGGTCGTTGGTAAACGTGAACGTGTCGCCGCGCCTCGGGGTCAACAGTGTGTCGAGAATCGAGCCGTCGTAGCCCTGTGTCGCGATCAGGTCGTTCGTAACTGCGTCCTGGTTCGGCAGGTTGAGCGCCCGCCGCTGCGCCACGAGCGTGCCCGACTCCAGAAGATCGTAGCGCATCGGAATGCCCTGTTCCATCTGAATCGCAAAGCTCGTCGACTCGCCGTCCAGCACGGTGACGTTCACGCGCTGATTGCCGAGATCCGGGATGAGTATGGTGTCGCCGCGGCCGACGAACAGCGCGCTTGCCGCCGGTCCGAGTTCACCGGGACCACTGCCCGGCCGACCGATCGAACTCTGGTAGACGCCATCCGGGCCGTATACCTGGACGCGCTGTGCCTGCTGGTCGAGAACGAGGATTCGTCCGTCCGACGTCACGCCGATGCCGGCGATCTGGCCGAACTGGTAGTCGGCGTCTCCGGCTGCCTCTCCGATCCGCAGAACTTCCTCCGTGCCCCACGCCTGCTCGGCCGACCAGGCGGGTGTCGACGGGTTGCTGACGAGTGCGATGCCGGCACTGTCCGTCACGCTCCCGGCCCAATCGCTGGCCGCGGAGGCTCCGTCCCCGCACGCACTGAACACGGCGACCATCAGACAGGCCGCAAGACTGGATATACGCATAGCTGGATTCACTTGATCGAGGAATATGATGCCAAATAAGCTGCCTCACCCCGCAATACACGCGAACCGGGCCAGCCCTTCGGCAACCATCAATTTGGTAATCAGTGCTCGAAAGGTCCAATGACCCCGGCTGGACTCGAACCAGCGGCCTCGGGATTAGGAATCCCGCGCTCTATCCGCCTGAGCTACGGGGCCGTCGCGGCACGTTACCGCGGCCCCGAACGCCGGTCCAGTTCGGCTTCCGCTTGAGCACCCCGTCATTTCGACAGCACGGCTGTCAGTATGGCGTCTGTAAGTCGATACATAGTGCAACGTTGACAGGTCGAACCGCCGATAATCAGGCACGCCTGTTGCAGGTCCTGCAGAACGACTCCGGACCGGGTCCCGAGCTCGGTCCTCTACGATAGATGGCGTGTTCTGTAAGGAGACCAACCATGTTACCAACCACTCGCAGGAACGCACTGAACCTCCGGACGATTCCAGAGTTTCGCTGGGATGTCGACCGGTTGTTCGATGAGATCATGAACCGACCGTCGGCGGGATATCCCGCCGGAGGCCCGGCCGCCGATCTCATTGAGACGGAAGACGGGTTCACGCTCGAGATGAATCTGCCGGGCTACGACCTGGCCAACATCGACGTAAACCTGGAGCAGGGTGTTCTGCTCGTCTCGGGTTTCCGGGAAGAGGAGATCGAGGAAGACAAGGGGACGTATCACCTGCGTGAGCGTTCGTGGGGCCGGTTCAACCGCAGCTTCACGGTTCCGCACACCATCGACCCGAAGGCCGTAAGGGCCGAATTCGCCAATGGAGTCCTGATGGTCACCATGCCAAAGGCACCGGACGCGAGAGCACGTCGGATCGAGATCGCCGGGAAGTAGCTGATCGTCCGGGTTTCGGCCCAACGAGGTACCCGTCGGCGGGGGCAGGTGAGCAGCCGCCCCCGCTATGCTCTGGAAAGTGGCGGCGCAGCGCTCTGATCCGGTAGCTTCCGCGCGATGAACGACCAACCGGCCGCACCGGACGGAGCGCCACCGTCCGCCGCTCGCTTCGGCACATTCGCCGGAGTTTTCACCCCGAACGTACTCACCATCCTGGGGATCATCCTGTTCCTGCGGACGGGTTGGGTTGTCGGGCAGGCCGGACTGTACGGTGCGCTGGCGATCATCCTGATCGCGAACTCGATCTCTTTTCTCACCGGCCTGTCGCTGTCGGCGATCGCCACTTCGATGGACGTGAAGGCCGGGGGCAACTACTTCATGATCTCGCGATCGCTCGGTCTCGAGATCGGCGGCGCAATCGGCATCCCGCTCTACATGTCGCAAGCGATCTCGGTCGCCTTCTATATCATCGGGTTCACCGAGGCGATGCGATCGCTGGCCTTCGTGGAAGCGCTGGATCCACAGATCATCGCGACCGTCGTCGCAGTGATATTCGTCGTAATAGCATGGGTGGGGGCGGACTTCGCCCTCAAAATCCAGTACTTCATCCTCGGCATACTGGCGCTTGCCCTGCTCTCCTTCTTCACGGGCGGATGGGGTGGGATGATCGAGCCAACCACGGCCTCGCAGTACTCCGAGGGCATCAGCTTCTGGGTCGTCTTCGCCGTGTTCTTCCCGGCGGTCACCGGCATCGAGGTCGGGATCAGCCTGTCCGGGGACCTCAAGGAGCCGAGCCGCAGCATCCCCCTCGGAACGATTGCGTCCATTGTCGTCACCGGGCTCGTGTACGTGGCGGCGGCCGTATGGTTCTCAAGGCAGCTGCCCGCCGACGAGCTGATCGCGGATCCCTTTGCCATGCAGCGGATCGCGAGAGTGCCGGCACTCATCCTGGCCGGAGTGGCGGCTTCGACGCTGTCGTCTGCGCTCGGGAGCGTCCTGGCGGCACCGCGCACTCTCCAGGCGGTGGCCAGGGATCGCGTGGTGCCCCGTTTCCTGTCGTCTAACCTCGGCAGCCCCACCGAGCCCCGAATGGCGGTCGTCGTCACCGGATTGATCGCGATCTCCGTGATCTGGATGGGCGATTTGGACTTCGTCGCGCCGATCATCTCCATGTTCTTCCTTAATACTTACGGTATGGTGAACCTTGTCGGCGCGATCGAGCGGCTGGTGGGGAACCCGAGCTTCCGCCCGCGACTCAAGGTGCCACTGTGGGTATCGGTGGCGGGCGCGGTGGGCTGCTACGGCGCGATGTTCCTGATCCACGCGCCCGCGACGATCGCGGCGATACTCATCAGCTACGGCATCTTCTTCGGACTGAGCCGCCGCAGCATGGGCAGCTCGTGGGGCGATGTCCGTAACGGGATCTGGACGTCGCTGGCCCGCTACTCGCTTCTCAACCTCGAACGCGAGGAGCGCGTGGAGCACGACGCCCGCAACTGGCGTCCGAACCTGATGGTGTTCACCGGGCAGCCCCACAACCGCGAGCACCTGGTCGATATGGCGGAATGGCTCAGCCGCGGGCGGGGCATCGTTTCGTTCTCACAGCTGATTACCGGTGCTATCGACGAGCCCAACAAACCCGAGCTCCGGGAAACCGCGCAGGAACGCATCCGTTCGTACATCGGTGACCGCCGCATGGCCGCATTCGCTGAGGCCCAGATCGTCCCGGACTTCGTCCACGGAGCCGTCTCGGTCGTGCAGGCGCACGGCATCGGTCGCCTGGAGACCAACGCAGTCCTGATGGGTTGGAGTCAGGCGCCCGAGGGTCGGGCCCGCTTGCTGTACGTGATGCGCGACCTGACCGACCTGCACAAGTCGACGCTCTTCCTGCGAGTAGATCCCGACCGGGGCTTCGGAAATAAAGGGTCCATCGATGTCTGGTGGGGCGGGCGAGGGGGAAACGCAGACCTGATGCTCCTGCTCGCTCACGTGATCCAGCTCAGTGGCGAGTGGGGGCACGCGAAGCTCCGCGTGCTGCGCATTGTAGACAGTCAGGAAGGCATCGAACCGTCGATGCGACACATGCGGCAGCTGTTCAACGACGTTCGTGTCGATGCGGAGCCGGTGAGCATCGTGCGCGACCCCACTCGGACGGTGTCGGAGCAGATAGCAAAGCACAGCTCGGCTTCGGACCTGGTCCTGATCGGCATGAAGCGACCACGGGAGGGGGAGGACGCAGAGTACGCCGAGCAACTGGACGAGCTGGTCCGGAACACCGGGACGGTCCTCCTGGTGCTGAACGCAGAGTCGACGCGAGGGCTCCTGGAGGGAGAGAACTAGCTCCGCTCGATGCGCGGCAGATCCTCGTGCGTCTGGCGACCCGTGATCAGCCTGGCTCCCCGTTTGAACGTCACGTAGGACCACGCCCAGCCCGACAGGACCCAGACACGGTTTCTGAAACCGATCAGATAAAAGATGTGAATGAGAAGCCAGGCTCCCCAAGCCAGAAGACCCCCGAACTTCAGCGGCCCGACCTCCGCAACGGCGGCGGCCCGGCCGATCGTGGCGAGTGAACCTTTATCGACGTAGGTAAAGGGGCGCGTCGCGTATCCCTCCAGTAGTCTCCTCACGTTCGCGGCGGCGTGGCTTCCTTGCTGGATCGCCGCGGGCGCGACGCCGGGGACAATCCCGTCTCCAAACCCGACCCGAGCCAGGTCACCCGCGACGAACACGCGTGGGTGCCCCGGTACGGATAGATCCGGCTCGACTTCCACGCGTCCCGCCGAGTCAAGCGGGACCCCCAGCGACTTCACCAGCGGCGACGCCGAGACCCCGGCCGCCCACAGAACCGTCCGGGCACCCACACTTTCGTCGCCGATCGACACCCCATATCGATCGATGTCCGTTACGAACGCCTGCGGTCGGACCTCGACACCCAGACGCTCGAGCTGTGACAGAGCTTTGGCCGACGACCTGGCCGAATACTCCGGCAGCACTCGATCCTGGCCTTCCAGCAGCAACACTCGCACTTCTTCTCGGTCGATCCTCCGGTATCCTCCGGCCAGCGACTGCCTGCCGATTTCAGCCAGCGCCCCGGCGAGTTCGACCCCGGTAGGTCCGGCGCCGACCACGACAAACGTGAGCCAGTCCTTCCGCCGATCCGGAGCCGCCTCCCGTTCCGCCGCTTCATACGCGAGATAGATTCGGCGCCGCATCTCGAGCGCATCCTCGATCGTCTTCAGCCCCGGCGCGTGTTCACGCCACGGCTCATGGCCGAAGTACGAGTGAGTAGCTCCCGTGGCGATGATCAGGTAGTCGTAAGGCAAGTCGCCGTTATCGAGGCGCACGGATGAGCGGGCGAGATCGATATCCACGGCATCGGCCAGCAGCACGGTGGCGTTCCTCTGGCGTCGGAGCGCGCTTCGCAGCGGGTATGCGATATCGCTGGGATTCAGAGCTGCCGTGGCCACCTGGTACAGGAGGGGCTGGAACAGATGGTAGTTCTCACGGTCGATCAACGTCACATCGACCTCGGACCGTCGAAGGCCCCGGGCGGCGTTCAGGCCCGCAAAACCGCCGCCGATGATGACGACGCGTTCAGACATGATGCCGGCCCATCACGGAACCGCCGCGCCTGCCTCTTCCTCCGCCCCGATCCGGACAGCGCAGAACTTGAACTCCGGGATCTTCCCGTGTGGATCCAGGGCATCGATGGTGAGCACGTTGGCTGCCGCCTCCCGGAAATGGAACGGAATGAACACGGTTCCCGGGGAGACCAGGTGGGACGACTCGACGGCGATCGTGATGGTCCCCCGGCGCGACTCCACGACGACGGTTTCACCATCGGAGGCTCCGATCGTCACCAGGTCATCCGGGTGGACCTGAACCATCGGGGTCGGCTGTATCGCGTGCAGGGCCCGTGTCCGGCGCGTCATCGTACCGGTATGCCAGTGCTCGAGGAGCCGACCGGTGTTCAGGATGAACGGATACTCGTCGTTCGGCAGCTCCTTCGCGGGCTCAAACGGGCGCGGAACGAACTTCCCAAGCCCGTTGGCCGTCGGGAAAGTTTCACCCATGAGAACCTGGATCCCGTCACTCGTCTCGGGATCGGGGCAGGGCCAGAGCTTCCCTCCAAGGCCCAGGTTCTCGTAGGTGAGACCGTGATACGAGGGCGACAACGCGGTGTACTCGTCGAACACGTCGGACGGCGATTCGTAGGACATCGGGAACCCGAACGCGGTCGATAGCTGGCAGGTAATCTCCCAGTCTGCACGCGCCTCTCCTGGCGGATCGAGGGCGGGCCTGCCGATCTGCACTCGTCGGTCCGTGTTCGTCACCGTGCCCGACTTCTCCATCCAGGTGCTGGCCGGCAGGATCACGTCGGCGAACTCTGCCGTTTCGGTGAGGAAGATGTCCTGCACGACGAGGAACTCCAGGCTGGCGAGGGCCTTTCGCACCTTGTTCGTGTTCGGGTCCGAGATGAAGGGGTTCTCGCCCATCATGTACATGCCCTTGATGCCGCCATCGAGGGCGCTGTGTATGATCTCGACCACCGTAAGTCCTGTGTTCGGATCGAGCTCGGTCCCCCACGCCGACTCGAACTTCGCCCGGATGTCCGGGTCCGTGACCGACTGGTAGTCGGGATAGACGATGGGGATGAGGCCAGCGTCCGAAGCACCCTGCACGTTGTTCTGGCCTCGCAGAGGGTGCAGGCCCGTGCCGGGTCGGCCGACGTTACCGGTCATCAACATCAGAGAAATCAGGCAACGCGCGTTGTCCGTGCCATGGGTATGCTGGGAAATGCCCATGCCCCAGAACACCATCGCGGCGTTTGCTCCTCCGAACAGCCTTGCCGCGCGCCGAATCTCGGACGCCTCGACGCCGCACATGTCCGCCACAGCCTCGGGCGAGTAGTCCTTCACGAGCTCTTTCAGCTCCTCGAAGTTCTCTGTCCGATTCGCGATGAACTCGTGATCGATCAGGTCCTCTTCGATCAGGACGTGCATCCAGGCGTTGTAGCACGCGACGTCCGTTCCGGGCCTGATCTGGAGGAATACCTCCGCGTGGTCCGCCATCTCGATATGTCGTGGCTCGACGACAATGATCTTCGTCCGGCCGGACTTGGCGGCCTGCTTCATGAAGCTGGCCGCAACGGGATGGTTCGCGGTGGTGTTGGAACCGCATATCAGGGCCACATCCGCGTTCTTCACGTCCGCGAACACGTTTGTCACCGCACCGGATCCGATCGTCTCCAGCAGGGCGGCCACCGAGGACGCGTGACAGAGGCGGGTGCAGTGGTCGACATTGTTCGTCCCGAAACCGGCCCGGATCAACTTCTGGAACAGGTACGCTTCCTCGTTGCTGCACTTGGCGCTGCCAAACCCGGCCATGGCGGACGAGCCGTGCTCTTCCTTGATCTCGCGCAATCGGCGACCCGCGAACTCGAGCGCTTCCTCCCAGCTTGCCTCCCGGAAGTGCGGCATCACGTCGTCGTAGTTCACGAGGCCGCCGGGTCTCCGCCTCTTCCTGCCATCCGACTCCGCCGTCTCCGGCGACAGGGCGCCCTTTGGATAGGCCGAATCGATGCGGATCAGCGGCTTGGTCAGTCGCTGCGGATGGGCGGGATAATCGAATCCGTAGCGACCCTTGACGCACAGTCGTTCATCGTTCACGACGCTCTCGCGTCCGTCGGCGTACACGATGCGGTTCTTACCGGAGTCGACGAAGTACGAAATCGCGCAGCCAACGCCGCAATACGGGCAAACGGAATCCACACGCTCGAGATCCGTCTTTGCGGGCGCGGCCGGTGCATCCGTCCGGGAGATCAGGTCTACGAGCGTGAGCGCCCCCGTCGGGCAGGCCTTCTCGCACTCACCGCATGCAACGCAGGTGCTCGTTCCCATCGGATCGTCGAGGTCGAACCCGATTCGAGTCTCGTAACCCTTGCCGGTCCGTCCGATCACCGCGTTCACCTGCACGTCGTCGCAGGCCCGTATGCAGCGATCGCAGAGAATGCAGGCTTGATGATTGACCCGGATAACCGGAGACGAGCTGTCAATTGGACGTCCCGTACCCAGGGGAATGCCCGGCACGGGCCAGTTGGCGTCGTAGAGCTCGGCGAGTGCGCGGAGTTCATCGGTCCCGGTCTTCGACCCCGAGTCGCCAGCGTCGATCGGATAGTCCGACAAAAGCAGCTCGACGAGTCCCTTCCGGCAGTCGTCGATCTTGGCGTTGGAGGTCGTGACTTCCATGCCGTCCTCGGCCGCTCGCACGCACGAGGCGGTCAGTCGCTTCTCGCCCACGTCGACGAGGCAGACGCGGCAAACGCCGACAGGAGCAAGACGAGGATCATGGCAGAGGACCGGGATCTCAACGCCCGCCTCGCGGGCAGCATCCCAGATTGTCGTTCCGCGCTCGACCTCGACCGGCCGGCCGTCAATCGTAAGTACGATCGTGTCCACCGCCGGTTCGCTCATTCAGCACCCTTCGCGGGCATCGCCGACCAGGCCAGAAAAGCTCCCAGACAGGCGGCGAATACACCCGCTCCCCTCATGAATCCATGGCCCTTCGAGGTCCCCCACTCAACAATCGAGGTCAATCCAGGAACGCCGATGACAAAGACCGTAATCCCGCCAAGCACAGTAAGAACACCTAAAACCTTGAATGTGCGAGGTGTTCGCGACCTGTCCGAGGCCAGCCACAGGATAATCCCCAAAGCCACGCGAAAGCTCCCGGCGAACGCGACTCCGGCTGGGTTCAATACCCAATTCGCAGATTCCGCTAACCCGGCCGGTACTGCGATGATGAACAGGCCCACACACAGTATGAATATGCCGAAAACGGCAACGATTCTACGTGCGATACTCTGTACCATCAGGCGTCTCCCGAAAGTGGGGCAACGATCTTCCCTGACATCAGGCGCCTCCTCCTGAATCAGACCCGGGTACTTCGTCCGGCCAATGCTGTGCAGCCGACATCACGGGGTTGAGCGCGACATACCCGAGGCCGCAGATGGAAGTCTCGACGAGGAGCAGCTCCAGCATGCGCAGCGTCTCCCAGTCGAGCTCCGAGCCACTGGCGATCGCTGCGTCCAGCATCGTCACGGCCTTCTCGGTGCCGTCCCGGCAGGGAACGCACTTGCCGCACGACTCGTTGCGGAAGAACCGGACGACGTTGGCTGCTAGTGGGAGCACCGGCGTCCCTTCCGCGAACACGACCAGCGCACCGGAGCCCATCATGCTGCCCGCCTCGGCCAGCGATCCGAAGTCGATCGGCGTATCCACCCGTTCGGCCGGCAGAAAGTTCGACGAAGCGCCGCCGGGGGCGAACCCCTTCAGCTCGCGTCCGCCACTCACGCCCCCCGCCAGTGCGATGAGCTCACCTACGGTCGTGCCGAGCGGGATCTCGTACACTCCCGGGCTTTCGACATGGCCGGAAACGGAGATGCACTTGAGTCCTGAGCTGTCGCCCTTGCCCTGGTCTTTCCACCAGTCCGAACCTCGAAGTCCGATGACCGGAACATAGGCAAATGTCTCCACATTGTTCATCAACGTCGGGAGGTCGTACAGGCCCTTCTGCCCGGGGAAGGGCGGTTTGTTGCGCGGTTCTCCCCTCCGGTCCTCCAGCGCCTCCAGGAGGGCGGTCTCCTCACCCAGGATGTAGCCCCCAGGCGAAATGAACAGCTCGATGTCGAACGAGAATCCCGAACCCAGGATGTCATCGCCGAGCCAGCCGAGTTCTCGGGCTCTACGGATCTCCTCTTCGAGGGCCGTCCGCGCGGCCTGGTACTCGTGGCGCAAGTACACGATGCCTTTGTCGGCGCCGATCGTGAGGCCCGCGAGCAGCATGCCTTCCAGTACGAGATGGGGAAGCTGCTCGAGCACTACCCGGTCCTTGAACGTCCCGGGCTCGCTCTCGTCCGCGTTGCACACCACGTACTTCGGGTTCGCCGGTTCCTTCCTGACGATCTCCCACTTCAATCCCGTCGGGAACCCGGCTCCGCCCATCCCGCGCAGTCCGGCGTCCTTCAGCGAGCTTACCAGCGCCTCGACCGCTCCTTCCCGGTCCACCTGGGCGAGCGTCTGCCGGAAACACTCGTACCCGCTTTCCGGAT
This sequence comes from Gemmatimonadota bacterium, assembly GCA_029288095.1. Lineage (GTDB taxonomy): Bacteria > Gemmatimonadota > Gemmatimonadetes > Palauibacterales > Palauibacteraceae > JARFPW01. The sequence continues at coordinate 6,261 of JARFPW010000143.1, read as the reverse complement.
CTCCGGCGTACGGGTCACACACCCAGGAATGTCGAGGCGCGTAGACGCCCGCAGGTCCACCGTTGCCGAGCGAGGCCGCCAGAGCTTCGGGATCCGCCTGCACGGGTATGCCGTTAACCCTCGCAGCCGGTGCCAGCTCACAACAGCCGAGACAGGATACCTCCTCGATCTCGACATCGACGTCCTCATCGGCGAGAGCTCGTGCGAGTCGTTCGGCACCGCCCTCGGAACCGGCAAGATGGCAGGACATGTCGCGGCAGACGCCCACCGTGATCGCGGCCGGAGGGGTGGTGCGGAAATGCGGATAGAAGGACACGAGTTCCTGGAGTCGATACAGCGGGGCTCCCACTTGATGCGCGAGTTCCCTCAGTGCGTCGGCCTCCAGATACCCCCGCTCCTCCTGAAGCCGCTCGAGTTGGTGAATCAGGCTCATCCCGCCGTCCGGTCGAAGGAACGCCGCCACAGGTGTTTGGCAAGCTAGGTTTCGCGGATCACGCCCACAAACGTACACCCCGCGGGCCTCCGAGACTTGCCCGGGCCCTCCGGGATATGCACCCTGCCCGCACACCACCAACACACGAGCTGAGAAATGAACCGTCTCCCCCTTCTTGCCGCGGTCTGCGCCGCGTTGGCTGCCTGCTCATCCGAGGGCCCACGAGGGCTGGAGCCGACGATCACTGATAGCGCGGGAGTGGCGATCGTGACGGCCCCGTCGTTGGAGACGCTTCCTTCCCGAGCCCTCACTGGCCCGATCCTGGACCTTGCAACGTCGCAGGATTCGGCCGACGCCTCGTTTTCCGGTGTCAGCTCAGTGCTTCGGTTGGCAGACGGACGTCTGGTGGTGGCCGACGGGGCGAGTCGCCGGCTCAAAGTCTTCGGGCCTGACGGGAGCTATCAGCGTACGCTCGGCGGATCCCAGGCGGATGGTGCCGGCTTGTCGGCGATCACGGCTATGTGGGCCATCGACGGGAACCGGATCGCCGCCTTCGACCGTCGACACAGGACCGTGTACACGGTGAGCCTCGACGGCGGTCCGGTCGACGCCGCTCCGCTCGCCATGACGCCCGCCAACCCTCGTGCCGTGGGTCGTCTCGCGTCGGGACACGTCTTGATGCGCACCCTGGTGCGCAACACTCCGGAGATCGGGTTCGAGGTGAGCGAAGTCGCGATCACGAGGTGGCGGGAAGACGGCTCCCTCGTCGATACGGTCGGCATATGGCCATCTGCTCGCATGGGCCTCCTCGGTCAGCCACCCGTCCAGCTCGTCTCCAGCCCGATGTTCGAACCTCGGTTGATTGGAGCGGCGGCCGGCGACCGGTTGCTGGTATCCGACTGCCGCACGGGCCAATACATGGTCATCGATCCCGAGCTCGGTCTCGAGCGCGTCGTGCGCTGGCCGGCCACACAGGATTCCGTAACCGCCGGCGACGTAGCCGCCTATCGGGCAAGCCGCCTGAACTCACTGAGCCCTGAGCAGCAGAGACAGGCCCGGTCCTTCCTCGATGAGAGGCCGATCAACGAGACGATGCCGGCATGCGACCAGATGCGCATTGGTGCGGATGGCCGTACCTGGGTGCGCGCCTTCGTCCGCCCCTCGGCTGCGATCCAACGATGGCTGGTTTTCGATCCTGCCGGCCGGCCGCAGTTCAGCGTCGATATCCCGGTCAACGCCCGCCTCATGGACATGGGCCCCGACTACGTAGTCGTGATCGAACGGAGGCCGATGGACGTCCCGAGGATTCGGGTGTACGGCGTCGAATGATCCCTTCCAGCAGGTAACCCTTTCCGCACAGCTCGTGTCGTATTCAATGAGCACGTGGTCGGGGCCTCTCACTCGGAGTCCAGTTGGACGATAAGCAGCTGGTTGATCGCATTCGATCCGGTGACCGATCCGCCCAGCGCACCCTGTATGACGGGCACGTCGATCGGGTGTTTCGCCTGGCGTACCGGATGACTGGAGACGAGAGCCTGGCCCGTGACTTCACACAGGACGCGTTTGTCCGCGCCTTCGACCGCCTGGACGGTTATCGGGGTGATGCGGCGTTCTCGACCTGGATGCACTCGGTGACGACGTCGGTGGTCCTGAACGGTTTGCGCCGCGTAAAGCGCATCCGGAGTCGGGAAGTGCCAATGGATGCATCGCATGAGATGACTGCACCCGCGTCACGCGCCGAGCCGGACCTCAAGCGCCGGCTGGCCGAGGCGGTGAACGGCCTGCCACAGGCATACAGGACAGTGTTCGTGATGCACGACATCGAGGGATACACGCACGCGGAGATCGCAGCCGCGCTGGAGCTGAAGACTGGCACGTCGAAGGCGCGCCTTTCGCGAGCCCGGGCCCGGCTCCGGATGGATCTCCAGGAGTTCGCCGAGGAGTGGGTGGCATGAGAGACGAGAACGGCAGCGTAGAGGAACGAATCGCCGAGGCGGCACGACAACTGTACCGCGTTCCGCCGGCCACGCCTCGCGAGGAAATGTGGTCGGACATCCAGTCTCGACTCGACGCAGGTTCGGATTCCGTAGTTCCGATACGGCAGAAGGGCCGCCCGATCTCGGGCGTCACATGGTGGATCGGCATCGCGGCCGCGCTCGCGATCGGATTGGCCGTCGGCAGAATGACCATGACGCCGGCGGGGACCGTCGAAGTCGCCGCCGTGCCTTCTGATGTGCCCGCGCAAGCCGAGCGCTCATCGGTGCCCTACATGGTGGCGACCCGAGACCATCTGGACGACGCCGAGTCGCTGCTGATGACCGTAAAGGCCGACCGGGGGAGCAGCGTCCCGGACGCACAGACCGGAACGCGGGCTCGCTCACTTCTGTCGCGAACCCGGTTGTTGATGGAAACACCGGCTGCCTCGAGCCCTGAGATGCGGGCACTGCTGGAGGATCTCGAGCTGATGCTGATGCAGGTCGTCGTAATGGTGGACTCGGATGATCCGCAGGAAGCTCGGATTCTCGACAGCGGACTGGATGAAGGCGACCTGTTGCTCCGGATGCGCTCGAGGAATTGGACGGATGTCAGCCCCGCACGGGGGCTGTGAGAGATCGGCGATCATGCTTGGAATACGAAGGATGGATAGGAGGATGGTGATGAACGGGATGAGGAAGATGTTTGTGGGGCTCGCCCTGATAACGGGCCTCGGACTGGCTTCGCCGATACCGGTGGAAGGTCAATCATCGGATGAGGCAACCGTGCAGTACGAGCGGGCGCGACGCGCGTTGAACGCTGCCGAGTATACACGCGCTATCGAGTTGTTCCGGGCCTATCGGAGCGCGGACTCCGAGGTTCGCTATGCTGCCGAGTCGCTCTACTGGGAGGCATTCGCCCTCAGCCGCCTGGACAGCAGCCGGCATCTCAAGGAGGCACTGACCGCGCTCGAAATGCAGATGCAGCGCTACCCCGACGCGTCCACGAGCAGCGACGCGAGGGCGTTGCTGGCAAGGGTCCGGGGAGAGTTGGCGAACCGTGGCGACTCCGAGTCGGCCGAGTGGGTCTACCGCGAGGCCGCCGAGCGGGATCGAAATGCGGAGCGGGCGATCGCGGAGCACCAGAGGCAGGAGCGCAGCCAGGCGGATGAAACGAAGCTGATGGCGCTCAACGCACTGATGCAAATGGACTCGGAGAGAGCGATTCCGATTCTGAGGAAGGTCGTTCAGGACCAGGACAACGATCCGGAGCTTCGAGCGCATGCCCTGTTCATACTCACACAACAGGACGACGACGGGGCCGTGGACCTGATCCTGGACGTAGCCCGCAACGACCCGGATCCCGAGGTACGGGAACAGGCGGTGTTCTGGCTGTCGCAGAACGATGCCCCGGAGACGGTCTCGGTGCTGCGGTCCATTCTTTCGAATCCGGCGGATGCGCAGCTGCACGAGCACGCCGTATTCGCCCTGTCGCAGATGTCGGACCCGGCGGCCGGGACCATCCTGCGCGAGTACGCCGGATCGGATGCCGCGGATCCGGAAGTGCGGGCGAATGCCGTGTTCTGGTTGGCCCAGCACGGGACCGCGGACGACGCTGCCTTTCTCAAGGATCTATTCTCTCGAACGCAGGACAACGGTACGCGCGAGGCGATCCTGTTCGGCCTGTCCCAGATGGAAGACCAGGCTAACGGCCAGTGGCTGATGGACATCGCACTCGACACGTCGGAAGACACGGAAACGCGCACTCAGGCTCTGTTCATGGCCAGCCAGGCCGGTGGCTTCAGCGCGGCCGACCTGGTCGGCGTATACGATCGAAGCACTGACCGTGAGCTCAAGGTCCAGGCGCTGTTCATTCTCAGCCAACAGAAGGATCCGGTAGCGGTCGACAAGCTGCTGGACGTCGCCCGCAACGAATCAGATCCGGAGATCCGCCAACAGGCGATCTTCTGGCTGGGCCAGTCGGGCGACCCGCGCGCCGAGCAGGCTCTGCTCGACATCCTCGACGAGTAGGAGCCGGGATATGTCGAAATCGAGGCGGAGTAGTTGCGCCATGACAGTCTTCGTCGCGGCCGGGCTACTGATCGCAAACCCGTCGCAGGCAGTGACGCAGGAAGCGGCGAATATGAACTCCGCGGTGGCGATCGCGTCCGCAGTTACCGGCGTCGAACAAGGGACGGTATGGTTCCAGTTCCCGGCCCGTCCCGATGTCTGGGGTGACGGAAAGCGCTGGAACATGGGCTCGGTCATGAGCTCACGGGAGCGCTGCCGCTGCACGAATGGTCCCGTCATCGTGCAGGTGAGGGTCGAGGCCGGGGCTGAGTTCAGCGTGCGTAGCCAGGTCGGCGGGGAGCCCGGAGACGGCAGGAACCTTGGCGCCGTCTCCGCCCCGGCAGCCGCCCGGTATCTCCTGGAACTCGCGGCCCGCTTACCCGAGAAGTCGGCAGAGGAGGCGATTCAGGCCGCAGTAGCGGCCCGGGACGCCGAGACGTGGCCGGCACTGCTCGACATCTCCCGTGATCGATCCCGGCCCTCGGACGTGCGCTCGATGGCCCTGTTCTGGGTAGCGCAGGAAGCGGGTTCGGCGGCTGCCGATGAACTGGCAGGCATCGCGGTCGCGTCGGACGAGGATCCTGAGGTGCAGGAGGCAGCCGTGTTCGCGATCACACAGCTCCCCGGTGACCGTGGGACCGACCTCCTCCTGAACCTCGCGCGCTCGAATCGAAATCCCGCGATTATCGAGACCGTCTACTTCTGGCTCGGGCAATCGGAGGATCCCAGGGCCACGGATCTGTTCGAGGAAGTTCTGCTACGCTGAAAACCGTCGGCACGGCATGAAGCCCGGACCGACGTAGCGTAGATTCCCTGCCATGCGCATGCGTGACAGGCCGTCCGATCCTGGGTCACGCGGTTCTCTCGCCGCGTGGCTCGTCGAGCAGAAACTGCTCCGCGGTCCATTCCTGTATACGGATTACTGGGCCAGCGTCCTTCGCTTCGGCGGCGGGGAGCGCGGAGAGCGCGAGCGCGCCGGTCTGGTGGACAGGCCACTGTTCCGGCTGGGAATCGATCGTCCGGAACTCGAACTGCCCCGTCTCCGCTATTACCTGATTCTGTTCTTCGCCGGTCCCTTTCTGCTTCCGTTTCGATTCTTCCGCCGGCTCGGACGGTATCGGATCCGTGTCCGGTCCGGCGTAGGAGAGCGGGTGCTCGAAGCTCTGTCGGATTTCGAGATCCGCCTGGAATCCGCCGCGGTGGGTCGGGTCAACGTCCGGGGGCCCGCCGCCGCTGGAGATTCAGTGATTGCGGAGGATGTGATCGAGCCGCTCGCGATGGCCGGATTCTCCAGCCTGTTCCTCGCGGCGTACAAGCTTCCGCTCGCAGCCCTGACCGCGATTCTGCTGGTGGGAGTCTCCACGCCGGCTTTGAACAGTGCGGGCATTCTGGAGAGCCTTGGCTCCCAGGCTATCGCTATCGGATTTTTCCTGCTCGTCGGTCTGTTGTACCTGGTGTTCCGAGAACTGGTCACGGCCCTGCTCGGCGCGGTGCCCGTGTTGATCGCGGCGTTGATCTACTGGTCTCTCGAGCTGGGTACGACCCGCGACTGGAGTGCGTTCGGCATGTGGCTGGCCGCGCTGTTTGGCGTTTACCTGATTATCGATCTGTTCTTCTTTCCCCGGCCCGTTCCGCCGGCATTGTTCCTCTACACGCGCGATGGCGGGGGTTCGCCCTATCGGCGTCCCGATGACGCGCCATGGTGGCTGGAAGGATCCGCGTACTGGGTGTGGCGCTACCTCATGTTGACCCCTGCCGAAATCAACAAGTTCTGGGAGCGCGACT
>JARFPW010000091.1 GCA_029288095.1 Gemmatimonadota bacterium | reverse complement strand
GCACTGGACCGTTCAGATCATGCCCGAGGGGGGCGGCGGAATTCGTCACCTCCGCGTCACGCGGCGCGTTGCCGGCATGGCGATGGCGGCGGGCTCGTTGATGCTCTTGCTCGCAATTGCGTTTGCGGCCAGCCTTGGTCTCGACTCGGTCCGGGAGGCCGAACTCGTCCGCCTGCGCGTAGAGAACCGAAGCCTGTCGGCGGACCTCGACCGGATGGAATCCCAGGTCGCCACGCTGGACCGGTTCATCGATGGGCTCTCGGAGCGGGACCAGCAGATCCGGTTGCTCGCCGGGCTTCCATACATCGATCCGGACGTTCAGGCTGTGGGCGTCGGAGGACCGCTGACCGGCGATCCATCACGTGAGGAATTCCTCCGCGTATCGCCGGGCCTGGCGACGCGCTCGCTCGCCGCGAGCTATGACGTGGACAAGCTCGTCCGCCGTGTGGAGCTCCTCGACGTCAGCATGGATGAGGCCCTCGACTCGGTCGCGGTACACGAGGACGTCTTCCGGTCGCGCCCGTCGATTCGACCGGTGCAGGCGCCTGATTCGTGGATCAGCTCGAGCTTCAGCCAGAGCCGCTTCCATCCGGTCCTGCTGGTCAACCGGCCTCACCCCGGCCTGGACATCTCGGCACCCGTCGGTACGCCGTTCCTCGCGACGGCTGCGGGAAGGGTGATCTATGCCGGCACGAAGACCGGGTACGGCAAGACGGTCGAAATCGATCACGGCTACGGATACGTAACCCGCTACGCGCATGCCGCGAGCATCAATGTAAAGCGCGGGCAGCGCGTGGAGCGCGGTGCGCTGATCGGCGAGATCGGCAAGACCGGGCTGGCCACCGCACCGCATCTGCATTACGAGGTGCTGGTCGACGACCGCGCAGCCGATCCCCGAAACTACCTCCTCGACGACCTGATCTTCTGACGGTCGCCGCGCGTCGCGCGGTCCGTTTTTGGTTTGCCAACGACCCTGCCCAGCCGGTAGATTTGCGCCCGCACGGAATCTAGTCATAGGGCTCAAACGTGGGAGATCTGGGAATGCGGAACCATAGAGTTTCAACCGTCTTCGTCGCCGCCGCCGCGCTTGTCGCGGCCGGATGTGGCTCCAGTGTCACGGTGCAGGTGTCGACCGAGGGCGCAGAGGGTCAGCAGCCGCAGACGAATCTCCCGGTTCAGTTCCTGCCGTTCGATCGAGACTCCGTGTTCGACGCCCTGGATTCGCAGGCCTCTTCGCCTCGCCCGGAGATGTCCGACGCCCTGCAGGCGGAAGCCGAACGCGTAGCCGGGCTTCAGGCCGAGTGGAGAACCAAGGACACCGAGTGGGCCGAGGCGCGCGACAACTTGCAGCAGTTGTCCACGCGGCTGCAGAACATGGACTCACGCGATCCCGACTACCGGCGGCTGTTCGATCAGTTCAACCAGGGAGAGGGCGTCGTGAACCGGCTCAATCGCGAGCGCACGAATCTGTTCGACTCGTTCACCGGTGCGCAGGAAGCCGTGACCGCGGCAATAGATTCCTTCAAGATCGTCCGTGAGCTGTGGGAGGATGAAGCCTACGCCGGGTACTTCGACATCCGCACCGAGCTGCTCGGCGGGCAGGAGGCTGTCGAGGACACGACGAATGCTGCGGGCCTGGCGACGGTTAGCCTGTCAGGCGGTTCCTGGTGGGTAACGACCCGGGCGCCCGTGGCCGGCGGCGAGGTCTACTGGAACGTTCCGGTGGGCGACCAGGACACGGTCACGCTGAACGAGTCCAACGGCACGACGCGCCTGCGGCTCTAGGCCTTCTCCGGTGCCGTGGACTGGTGCGCCCGGGTGGGCGCGCCGGTTCGACCGCGCCTCAATGCTCCCATGAATGAAGATCTGCAGGTCCTCGACGGTGGAATGACCTTCGAGGTCGACCGCAGCCACGTCGGGTGGCTGACCTTCGACCAACCGGGCCCTCTCAACGTTCTGTCGTCCACCGTTCTCCGCTCGCTTGATGCTCTGCTCGCCCAGTTGGAATCACGAATTGCCAACGGACAGATTCACGCCCTGATCATTCGAAGTGCCAAGCCGGGCTCGTTTATCGCCGGAGCGGACGTCAGGGAGTTCGTGGCGCTCGAGTCCGCTACCGAGGCCCGACAGGCCAGCGCCGAGGGGCAACGGATCTTTCGGCGGCTCGAGCGCCTGCGCGTCGAGACCGTGGCCGTCATCGACGGTCTGTGCCTGGGCGGTGCCACCGAACTTGTGCTGCACTGCACGCACCGGCTCGCCACGGATCGGCCGTCCACTCGAATCGGGCTGCCGGAAGTCCAGCTCGGGATCATCCCCGGGTTCGGTGGAACCGTCCGCCTGCCCGCGGTCGTCGGGCTGCAGGAAGCCATGGGTATGATCCTGAGCGGGAAACCGATCAGCGCCAGCCGTGCCCGGCGAATCGGCCTGGTCGATAAGGTCGTGCCGGTCCATCGGGCAGAGCGGGAACTGGAGGAGTTCATCGAACTCGTTCTGTCGAAGCGCGTCCCGGAGCGTGCTGCGGATCGGACGATCGCGGAACGGCTGCTGGAGGGAACGAGCATCGGACGGAGGATCCTGTTCTCGATGGCGCGAAAGCGGACGTTGGCCGAGACCAGCGGGATGTATCCGGCTCCGTTGCGAGCGATCGAGGTGCTGAAGGCCGCGCACGGTGAGCACGTGGACGAGGCGTACCGCATTGAGGCGGAGGCTGTCGGCGATCTTCTGATCAGTACTGAGTCCAAGAGCCTCGTGCGCGTATTTCTGCTGTCGCAGCAGGCAAAACGCGCCTTGCCTGCTGAAGTCATGCGTGAGGCGCAGCGTATCCAGAAGGTCGGAGTCATCGGCGCAGGTGTGATGGGCGGGGCGATCGCTCAGCTGATCGCGTCCCACGACGTACCGGTCGTAATGAAAGACATCGACCAGAGCGCACTCGACTCGGGAATGAAGCATGCCGCCGGCCTGCTGAGGAAGGCGGCGAGCGCTCGAGTGTTCTCCGAGGAAGAGGCAGGCCTGAAGCTCGCCCTGATCACGGGCACTCTGGACTACGAAGCCCTCGAAGATGTCGACCTGGTCATCGAAGCCGTCGTCGAACGGCTGCCGATCAAACAGCAGGTGATGCGTGAGGTTGAAGGTGTGGTACCGGACGACGCGGTGCTGAGCACCAATACGTCGTCCCTGTCGGTGGCAGCC
>JARFPW010000089.1 GCA_029288095.1 Gemmatimonadota bacterium | reverse complement strand
CCGCTGGATGCCATGCGCAGCGCCCTCTACAGGGACCACACCTGACGCGCAGGTCGGGCGGGGCAGGTGGGCTGTTGGCGGAGGCGGGTCGGCTCCTCGACCGGTTGCTGCCGCCGGGTTGCGCAATTTGCGGCGTCGGAGTTGTTCCGGGGCCGCCTTTGTGTACCATCTGCGAGTCTCGCCTGCCGGAGATCCCGAAGCCGCTCTGCCGAAGATGTGGGGTGCCGGCGACCCAGTCGCGGGACCGAGACGGTTGTGACGTGTGCGACGCGTGGCCGGCCGGACTCTCCCGTGCCGCCTCCGCCGTTCTTCACGCGGCACCGGCAGACGAACTGGTCAGAGGATTTAAGTACAGGGGCTGGACGGGCCTGGCACCGCTGATGGGCCGGATGATGGCTGGCCCCGCGCGGCGTCTTGCGGGCGACGGCAGCACCGTGCTGGTGCCCGTTCCGCTGGATCGGTCCCGGCAGAGGCGGCGCGGCTACAACCAGGCGGCGCTCCTTGCCCGCGAGCTCAGCCTGGTGACGGGACTGCGGTGGGAGAGCGTCCTCCGACGACGATCCACCTCAGGTCGCCAGGCCGGATCGGGCCGGGACGACCGGATCCAGAATGTGCGCTCAGCCTTCCACTGGTTTGATGGCCCGTCGCAGCGGGTAGACAGTCTTATTCTGGTGGACGACGTTCTCACGACGGGGGCGACGGCGGCAGCCTGTTCACGAGCGATCAGCGAGGCCGGATACGAGTGTCGCGGCGTGGTGACGTTCGCGCGGGCTCTCCACAGGCCGGACGAGACCTAGGGACTACTCCCGGGGGGCAAAGGGGGGGTTGTCCGAGAGGCATTCGCCGTGCAAGGTATTGCCGGCTGCGCGATGAGGTTCGGGCTGCCGGGCAAATCAACACACCTCGGGGGTGCATCTCCATGTCGGTTAGAATTGGAATCAACGGGTTCGGCCGAATTGGCCGGAATGTTCTTAGATCGGCGTTGATCGGCGGGCGAGGCGATCTCGACCTTGTCGCGATCAATGACCTGACGGATGCCGCCACGCTCGCTCATCTGTTCGAGTTCGACTCGGTACACGGTCGGTATCCGGGCAAGGTCTCGGTGGACGGCTCGGCCGTCGTCGTGGATGATGAGCGTTTCGAGGTTCTGTCGGAGCGTGACCCGGCGAAGCTTCCCTGGGGGGATCTCGGTGTCGACATCGTCCTGGAGTGCACCGGGATATTCCGGAAGCGACCGGAAGCGGCCAAGCATCTGGAGGCAGGTGCGAAGAAGGTGCTGATTTCAGCTCCGGCCACGGATCCCGATCTCTCGGTGGTGATGGGCGTCAACGACGGGGACTATGATTCATCCCGCCACGACATCATCTCCAACGCGAGCTGTACGACGAACTGCATCGCTCCGGTGGTCAAGGTCCTGCTCGAGGACTTCGGCTTTGAGCGGGGGCTCATGACGACGGTGCACAGCTATACGAATGACCAATCCATCCTCGATCTGCCTCACAAGGACCTGCGGCGGGCGAGGGCGGCCGCCGTCTCGATAATCCCGACGACGACCGGAGCGGCCAAGGCCACGGGCCTGGTTCTTCCGGAGGTGCAGGGCAAGTTGGACGGGATGGCCATGCGCGTCCCGACTCCGAATGTATCGATCGTGGATCTGGTGGCGATCGTCGGCCGCCAGACGTCAGCCGACGAAATCAACGACCGGTTCCGCGAGGCTGCGGCCGGCTCGCTGGCAGGTATCCTGGCGGTGGAGGATCGGCCGCTCGTGTCGATCGACTATGTGGGCAACCCTTACAGCTCGATCGTCGATTCGTCGCTGACGGCCGTCATCGACGGCACGCTCGTCAAGGTCATCTCGTGGTACGACAACGAGTGGGGCTATTCGACGCGATGCGTCGATCTGACACGCATGATGGGTGAGCAGTTGTAGGCTGAGAGCATGAACAAGCGCTCAGTTCGCTCCCTCGACATGTCCGGGCTGGTCGGCCAGCGCGCGCTCGTGCGGGTGGATTACAATGTCCCGCTCGAGGAGGGCGGGCGGGTCGCTGACGCAGCCAGGATTGAAGCCACGCTGCCGACCCTGAGGCTTTTGTTGGGCGCGGGAATCCGGCCGATCCTTCTCTCCCACCTCGGGCGCCCGGGCGGCCGGATCGTACCCGAGGAGTCGTTGCGACCCGTGGCGGCCGTGCTGCAGGAACTCCTCGGCACGCCGGTGCATTTTCTCGCGTCGACGGACACGGACCTGGCCCTCGAAACCTCGCTGGGTCTTCCGGAGGGCGAGCTTCTCCTGCTCGAGAACACTCGCTTCCTCCCCGGCGAGACGACTAACGACGAAGCCCTGGGTGCGCGACTTGCCCGGATGGGCGACTTCTACGTCAACGACGCGTTCGGCACCACGCACCGTGCGCACGCATCCGTCGTCGGAGCGCCGGCGCATCTGAAACCTGCGGTTGCCGGACTTCTCGTGGAGGCTGAACTGGATGCGCTGGAACGTGTCCGGTCAGCCCCCGACCGACCGTTCGTCGTGGCATTCGGTGGAGCCAAGATTCGCGACAAGATCCAGCTGATGGAGGCGTTCCTGGCCAGTGCCGAGACGATTCTCATTGGTGGTGCGATGGCGAACACGTTCCTCGCAGGCATGGGAAGGCCCGTCGGCGAATCGCTGGTCGAATACGACGCCGTTGAAGTTGCGGCCGACTTCCTGGCGCGTGCACCGGAACGCCTGGTACTGCCCGCCGACCTCGTCGTTGGAGTGCCTGGACGGGACTCGAACGACTCGCGAATCGTACCGGCCGACGCGATTCCCGACGGTATGGCGGCGTACGACATCGGGCCGCAGGCCCGCGAGCGCTTCTCGGACACCATCGCTCGTGCGGGCACGTTCTTCTGGAACGGACCGATGGGATGGTTCGAAGCCGCCGGCTATGCCGAGGGTACGCGCGCCGTGGCACGAGCGGCCGTCGCCGCCGCCGAGTCGGGAGCGTTCGCCGTCGTGGGCGGCGGCGATTCGGCGCGGGCGATTCGGGAGGCGGGCCTGGCGGATCGCGTATCACACGTTTCAACAGGCGGGGGCGCATCGCTGGAGTACCTCGCCCACGGAACGCTCCCTGGCCTGGAGGCACTTGATGACACATGACAACCGGCCGCTGTTCGCCGCCAACTGGAAGATGCACAAGGGTCCCGTCGCGACCCGCGAGTTCGTCGCGGAATTCACGTCATGCTATGAGCCTTCGGAGGATCGTCGAGTCGTCGTGTTCCCGCCGTCCATCAGCGTCGAGGCGTTTCGTCTCGCGGCGGTGGACCGCCCCGACCTGGGTGTAGGCGTGCAGGATGTGCACGCCGAAGCGGCGGGGGCGCACACGGGAGCGATTTCGGCCTCGATGGCTGTCGAAGCGGGCGCCGCCTGGTCGCTGGCGGGCCACTCCGAGAGAAGGAGAGAATTTGGCGATGACGACAGGTTGGTCTCCCGGAAAGTCCAACGGGTGCTCGCGTCCGGGCTCCTGCCTGTCGTATGTGTGGGAGAAACTCTAGAGGAGCGGGACAGCGGTGCTCTCACCGAAGTTCTGGAGCGCCAGGTCGCGGCCGTGTTGTCGGCTGTCGAGCACAAGGCGCACGGTGACCTGACCTGGGCCTACGAACCGGTGTGGGCGATCGGCACCGGCCGTACTGCCTCACCGGAAGATGCCGCAGAAGCCCACGCGATCGTCCGTAACGCGCTGGCGGGCGGAGCCGGTGCCGCACTCGGCAAGGGAGCGACGATCCTCTATGGCGGCAGCGTGAAGCCGGGGAATATCAAGAGCCTGATGGAAGCGCCAGGTGTGAACGGCGTACTTGTCGGCGGTGCCAGCCTCGAGCCCGGCGATTTCGCGGCAATCTGCAAATGCCCGCTGGGCTGACGGTCGTTGACGGTCACCTGCCGGCGGGATAGCTTCGCCGACCCTGATTCAAGTTGAGAGAACGTAGATGTTCACACTGTTGATTGTACTGATCGCGCTGGTCGCGTTCTTCATCGTCCTGGTCGTGCTTTTGCAGTCGGGCAAGGGCGGTGGTCTCGCCGCCGAATTCGGTGGAGCCTCGTCTTCGACGGATTCCGTGATGGGAGGACGCCAGGCGGCCACATTGCTGACCCGGGCATCCTGGATCAGCGGAGGGCTGTTTCTGGCCCTGGCGATGCTGCTCGCGATCATGTCTTCCCGGTCTGCGGCGCCTCCCTCGTCCATCCTGAGATCTGAGTTCCAGACGCCGTCCGGAGCCCCGACGTCCGTGCTCGACGCAGAGGCTGGGGCCACGACCCCGATCGAGCTCGATGGATCGGACGCGGCAGGTAACGACGATGCTTCCGAGCCGGCGCCGGCTGGGCCGCCGGCAGGGGACGATCCGGAAAACTAGACCCTGGGTGGTGACCGGTCCGGTTGAAACGGCCGCGTGTCGGGAATATCCAGGAAGTCCAGGTATCGATTCCGGTCCTGCTGTTCTTCGAGCCAGCGCTCGAATCCCGATTCTGCAGTTCTGTCCAGGCCGCGCCGTTCCGTGGCAACACGGATGGCCAGATCGTTCGCGTACTCGTTCTTGGGGTGGCCCGCGTGGCCTCGCACCCACCGCCATTCCACGCTATGACCCGCCGCCTGCCGACATAATCTCTTCCATAACTCCAGGTTCTCGATCGGACCTGCCTTGCGTCGCCAACCCCTGGCAGCCCATCCGTGGACCCAGTCCTTCATCCCCCGCACCAGGTACTGGCTGTCGGAGGTGAAGACGACGGAGCAGGAGCGCTTCAGGGCACGAAGTCCCTCGATGCCGGAAACGATGGCCATGCGGTTGTTCGTCGTGTCTGCGTCGAAGCGAGCGAAATCCCTCCGTTGCCATCCTTTCCGCTCGTCGAAGCGCTCGATAAGCCCGGCGGCGGCACCTGGCCGTGAGGCCTCGACGAACTGGTTGCCGAGGCAAGACTCGTCGGCGAAGATGTAGACCAGCTGTTCGTCCACCGGGTCTCCTGGGAGGGACGTAACTAACACTCGCCACCGTAACGGATGGTCTACGTGCCGCTTACGCAAGATGCACCCGGGGTCCTCCTCCTGGAGGACGGTACAGAGTTCGCGGGCCGACTCGAACGAGCGGAACCCGCGGTAGGCGAACTGGTCTTTACCACGAATATGGCCGGCTATCAGGAGGTGCTTACTGACCCGTCCTTCGCAGGCCAGATCGTCGTTATGACGTCGCCCATGATCGGGAACTACGGCGTGACGGCTTCCGACACGCAGTCCTCCAAGCCCTGGGTCGCCGGCTTCGTCGTCCGTGAGCTTCGAGCCAGCCGCAACTCATGGCGTGCCGAGGCTTCGCTGCCCGACTATTTGCGGTCGAGCGGGATCGCCGTGCTTCACGGCGTGGACACGCGTGCGGTGACCCGGCATATCCGATCGCTCGGTGCCATGCGGGCTCTGATCGCCGATGCCGACGTCGATCGCGATGAGGCCAGGGAACGGCTCGAGGCCGAACCACCGATGCTCGGTCGGGATCTGGCATCAGTCGTATCGACAGTTGATCCGTACTGGGTGGAGGCGAGCGGGGAAGCGGTCGGGGAGGTGGTATGTCTGGATCTGGGCGTGAAGCGACGAAGTCTGGATCTGTTGGCCGACCGGGGATACCGGGTCCACGTGCTGCCTGGTGGTGCGACGCCCGCTGAGGTCCTGTCGTCGAATCCGAGCGGACTGTTCGTCTCGAACGGTCCGGGCGATCCGGAGGCGGTCGACGGCGTCGTGGAGGTGATCCGAGAGGTTGCCGAGGCAGGTGTACCCGTCTTCGGGATCTGTCTGGGGTGTCAGCTGGTCGCCCGGTCGTTCGGAGGCCGGACGTACAAGCTCCCCTACGGCCACCGCGGCGGGAACCACCCTGTTCGCCACCTGGAGACGGGCCTGGTGGAGATTACCTCGCAGAATCATGGGTTCGCTGTCGTCGAGGAAGGCGGCGTCGTGGCTGGCGCGCCCGGTCTCGAAATCACGCATCGAAACCTCAACGACGGTACCGTGGAGGGCGTTCGGCATCGCGAGTTGCCGGTGTTTGCCGTCCAGTATCATCCCGAAGCGGCGCCGGGCCCGCACGACAGCCGCTACCTGTTCGAGCGTTTCGTGGAAGCAATGGCCGCAACTCGCGCAGTGGCAACTGGTTGACAGAGGTTCATTGCCCACCGTAGCTTTGATTGTTCTCCGGGCCTGTGGCCGGGAGTGGGTTCAGCAACGAGGCTATCCGAAGTGAAGCGACGAACTAGCGTTCTGGGGATCGTTCTCGTCCTTGTTCTATTCGCATCCGGTGCATATGTGGCGGTACGCCTCATGCTCGGCTCGCCGCCCTCGATCGCCGTCGGCGGGCGCATCGCAGTACTTCCGATCAGCGGCGTCATCGAGTCAGAGCGCGAATTCGTCTCCCGTCTCGAGCACTATGCCGACGATGGCTCGGTACGGGGTTTCCTGATGGAGATTCGGTCCCCCGGTGGCGGTGCGGCGGCGTCGCAGGCGATCTACCAGGCATTGCGCGATTTCAGAGCGGAAGACGACCGACCGGTCGTCGCCTGGATCGGCGCAGTGGGAGCATCGGGGGGGTACTACGCCGCACTGCCCGCCGACTCGATCCTGGCTCTTCCGAGTTCGATAACAGGTTCGATCGGCGTGATCATGAAGCTGCCGAACGCCGGTGAACTGCTGCGGCGCTGGGGCGTCGAAGTCGAAGTAATCAAGAGTGGCGAAAGCAAGGAACTCGGATCGATGTCCCGCTCGCTGACGGATAACGAGAGGCAGGTACTTCAGACGCTGATCGATGATACGTACGGGCAGTTCGTGGACGCCGTGGCCGAGTCGCGTCCCCTGAGTCGGGATTCGGTGACCACGCTGGCCGACGGACGCGTGTATTCAGGTTCCCGGGCCGTCAGTGCCGGACTCATCGACGGTACTGGCACGCGCGAAGACGCACTGGCTGTTGCAGGACGGATGGCGGGGCTTGGGGACGAACCCCGCACGGTCCGTCCCGCGAAACGTTCACTGACATTCTGGGAGTGGCTGTTGGAGAGCCGCGGACCCAGGTGGTTGGAGAGGCTGGGGTTACCTGTCGGTGCCCCGGATGGCTTGCAGGCCAATCTACGCTACGAATGGCAGTAGATCGTACGCCCAACCAGGGAGGAAGATATGACTAAGGCTGACCTAGTTGAACAGGTTTACGAAGCGATCGGACCGGGCGTGACCAAGAAGGACTGCGGTGCCGTGGTTGATGGGTTCCTGAATGCGGTGAAGCAGGCACTGGCCAACGGCGAACACATCGAGATTCGTGGTTTCGGGACGTTCAAGGTACGGCAGCGTCGTCCGCGTCTCGCTCGAAACCCCAGGACCGGTGAATCGGTGCGGGTCCCGGCACGCCAGGTGCCGGTATTCAAGCCGTCCCGGTTGTTCAAGGCGGCGATCGAGACGGAACACTAGCCGAAGAAGCGAGCTATCCGGCGCATCCCTTCGGCCAACTGGTCATCTGCGCCGGCATATGTCATACGCAGGTATCCGGGGGTGCCGAAGGCATCACCCGGAATCGTCGCAACTCCGCCCTCCGTGAGAAGCGCCTCGGCGACGGCCATCGAATTCTGCCCGTCGCGAAGGCGCAGATAGTGATAGATCGCGGCCGGCTGGTCGCGAACCTCGATTCCCTCTACGTCCCTGAGAGCGGCCAGGGAAGCAAGGCGCCTGCGATCGAGCGTCGCGCGGAATTCGTCGACGATGGCCTCCCGGGTCGGAGCCCCCAGGAGAGCCGCCGAAGCATTCTGTGAAGGTACGGCGGCGCCCGACGTCGTCTGGCTCTGGAGAGCCGATGCCTTTTGCATCAATGCCTCGGGACCGTACCCCCAGCCAATTCGCCACCCCGGCATGGAAAAGGCCTTCGACATCCCGTCGAGCGCGACCACATGGTCCGGACGGTCGGCGATGTCCAGCACAGAGGCCGCCGTTCCCGCGCCATAGTGAAGCCGGCGGTAGATTTCGTCGGACAGCACCCAGATACCATGCTCTCCCGCCCACGCGAGGACACCTTCGAGATCCTCTCGGGAAATGACCGCGCCTGACGGATTGGAAGGCGAGTTCAACAGAAGCCCCCTCGTCCGCTCGGTTCGGCGCGCTTCCAGCAGGTCGGCAGTAATCCGGAAGTCGTCGGACCAGCTCAGTGGCACGACGACGGGAGTGGCTCGCGACAGGTCTACGATCGCGATGTATGACGTCCAGTATGGTGCCGGCACGAGCACCTCG
>JARFPW010000074.1 GCA_029288095.1 Gemmatimonadota bacterium | reverse complement strand
GCCTCGCCCAGCGCATTGAACTGCTCCGGCGACAGGTCCCGCGGACTGCCGGACGGCCGCATGTCATAGTGAATCTCGGAGCACGGGCCGCATGGACCCGTGTCACCCATCTGCCAGAAATTGTCCTTGTCCCCGAGGCGCAGAATCCGCTCCGGGGGAATGCCCGTTACCTCGGGCCACAGTGCCGCCGCCTCATCGTCGGAATGATGCACGGTCGCCCACAGGCGATCGCCGTCGAGGCCGAGGTCGTCGGATACGAACTGCCACGCGTACGCAATAGCTTCGCGTTTGAAATAGTCCCCGAACGAGAAGTTGCCGAGCATCTCGAAGAAAGTGTGGTGGCGGGCCGTACGGCCCACCTCTTCGAGATCATTGTGCTTACCACTGACGCGCAGGCATTTCTGCGAGGTCACTGCACGCGCCGCGGGTGCCTCGCGCTCGCCGAGGAAGACGTCCTTGAACTGAACCATTCCCGCGTTGGCAAACAGCAGCGTGGGGTCGTCCTCGGGCACGAGCGAACTACTCGGCAGGTGCAGGTGATCCTGCCGCTCGAAGAACCGGATGAACCGCGATCGAATCTCGCTCGCTCTCATATATCTGCTGGAAGCCCTCGTGTGGTCGTATAGATGCCTGGACAATCTGGTAATATGGCCGGGCGCTGCGGCGTTCTCAATCGCGTGTCGATTCGGTCAGCGCCCGCGCGACGGCGTCTCGAATCGTCGCGGACGAAAACCCGCGCCGCGCCAGGAAGGCGGTGAGCCTTCGACGAGCCACTTCGGGTTCGAGGCTCGCCAGACTCTGCACCCGCTTCCGCGCTACTTGATCCGCGAGTTCGCCCTCGGAGACTTCCGCCTGCCCGAAGACCTCGTCGATCGCTGCTACGGCGGTGGTCTGGCTGATACCCTTCTCGCGCAACTCCGCCACGAGAACCCGACGGCCGCGGGGCCTGAACTTCAATCGATCGCGCACGTAGGCGATGGCGAATGCTTCGTCGTCCAGGTACCCAAGCTCGTCGCACCGGGCTACCGCCGCTTCAATCGCCGGTGGGGCATGACCCGAACGACGCAGGCGTCGTTGGAGCTCGGCGCGGCTGCGCGCCCGGTAATTCAAGAGGCGAAGCGCCGCCTCGAGTGCCTCCGCCTGATTCGCGGCCGCTTCGAGAGCTTCCAGCGCATCCGGCGTAGCCGGCGCCCCCACTTCGAGGCGAAGCGCCACGACTGTTTCCGCCGGCACTACCTTGAACAGATTCCCGTCAACGAAAACGGCCCGCGCCCCGGGGGGACGCGGGCTCGGTTCGATCCGCGTTATGCGTTGGTCAGGACCGGAATCTGCGTCGGCTCTCAGGCGGCCCCCGCATCCTGTGCCGCCTCCTCGAGCAACTCTTCGTTTTCGGGAAGCATGTCGAGGGTCTCGCGAAGCCGCTGCTCGACTTCGTCCGCGATGTCCGGGTTCTCAGTCAGGAAGATCTTCGCGTTCTCCCGGCCCTGTCCCAGCCGAACATCGTCGCCGTAGGAATACCAGGCGCCCGCACGCTGTACGATCCCGTGCTCTTCACCAAGATCGACGAGAATTCCGGTTCGGCTTATACCCTGGTTGAACATGATGTCGAATTCGGCCTGCCGGAACGGTGGCGCGCACTTGTTCTTCACGACCTTAACCCGAGTCCGATTGCCGACCTGCTCGACACCGTCCTTGATCGACGCGATCCTGCGGATGTCCAGCCTGAGAGAGGCATAGAACTTCAGAGCCCGTCCACCGCTCGTCGTTTCGGGGCTGCCAAACATGACCCCGATCTTCTCGCGGATCTGGTTCGTGAAGATGACGGATGCGTTCGAACGGCCAATCGCGCCGGTCAGCTTGCGCAACGCTTGTGACATCAGACGGGCCTGCAGGCCGACGTGGGAGTCACCCATCTCGCCTTCAATTTCCGCCCGCGGAACCAGCGCGGCGACAGAATCGATCACCACCACATCGAGCGCACCGGATCGTACGAGCACTTCGGCGATCTCCAGCGCCTGTTCTCCGGTATCGGGCTGGGAGACGAGGAGGTTTTCCACGTCCACGCCAAGCTTGGCGGCATAGCCGATGTCCAGCGCGTGCTCCGCGTCGATGAACGCGGCGACACCCCCGCCGCGCTGCGCGTTGGCGATGATGTGCAACGTGAGCGTCGTCTTACCCGACGACTCCGGACCATAAATCTCGGTAACCCGGCCGCGCGGTATCCCACCGATGCCGATCGCGTGATCGAGGACGAGTGCCCCCGTCGAAATCGAGCCGATCTTCACCCTGGCATGCTCCGATCCGAGGCGCATGATCGCTCCCTTGCCGTGCTGCCGTTCGATCTGGTTGATGGCTACGGACAGAGCCTTCTTACGGTCCTCGGTCAACTCGACTCCCATCGCTCTCTCGCTCTCGAATTCCAGTGTAAAGTGCGTTGCCTGCCGGGCCTTCCGGCACGGACTGCAACATAGAAGCCCCCTGTGACTTTCGCAATTTGTTCGGGTCTGTCTCCGGGCGCCACCCCAGCATCATCTTGCACTCTCACGGGAGTATCATTCCGACTTGCCACGGAGGCTCCGGCCAGCCACGATTCGGAGCCCGGGTACGCACGTGCTTAATGTGTTTGCAAGCCGAGATACGCCACGGAGGCTGATCATGAGTGACGAGCAGGTCGACGGCACCCATCCGATGTCGGTGGAGGCACTCGAGGGATTGGGGTCGTTTTACCTCGGATCCCTGGAACCACTGCGAGAAGACGCAGGGGGCGGGCCGTGGCTCTATGACGCGCGGGACCTGACGACACACGGCGTCGCACTTGGTATGACGGGCAGTGGCAAGACGGGCCTGTGTATCACGCTTCTCGAAGAGGCTGCCTTGGATGGTGTCCCCGCGCTCGCGATCGACCCCAAAGGCGACATCGGCAACCTCCTGCTCACGTTCCCGGACCTCACGGCGGCAGATTTCAGGCCCTGGGTGGATGAGGGGGAGGCAGCCCGGAAGAACCGCACGCCCGACGAGCACGCCGCCGCGACGGCCGACAAATGGCGGGCAGGTCTCGAGGCGAGCGGGCAGAGTGGCGAGCGGATTCGCCGACTGCGTGACTCCGTGGACATGACCATCTACACGCCGGGAGGGACGCACGGACGGCCGCTGGCTGTTCTGCGTTCATTCGCGGCTCCGTCCGAAGCTGTGTTGTCGGACGGGGAGGCGCTCGCGGACAGGGTCACTTCCGCGGTATCGGGGTTACTCGCGCTGGTTGGCGAGGACGCGGACCCGCTGCAGAGCCGCGAGCATATTCTGCTATCGCGGATTCTCCATTCGCGCTGGTCCGACGGCGAGGACCTCGATCTGGGAGGGCTCATCCGCGCCGTCCAGGATCCCGGATTCGACCGGATCGGCGTACTTGACCTGGAATCGTTCTTTCCCGAGCGCGAACGCTTCAAACTGGCGGCCCAGCTGAACAATCTGGTGGCGGCACCCGGCTTCGATGCGTGGTTGCAGGGGGATCCCCTGGATGTCGGCCGGTTGTTGTGGACGGAGGAAGGAAAGCCACGGATTTCCATCCTGTCGATCGCCCACCTGGACGACGCGGAGCGCCAGTTCTTCCTCACGATGCTGCTCAACGAGGTGGTCGCCTGGATGCGATCTCAGTCCGGATCCACTTCGTTGAGGGCGATTCTCTACATCGATGAGGTGTTCGGCTACCTGCCGCCCACCGCCATGCCACCTACCAAGACACCGCTGCTCACGCTCCTCAAGCAGGCGAGAGCGTTTGGACTTGGGGTCGTCCTCGCCACCCAGAATCCGGTCGACCTCGACTACAAGGCGCTCAGCAACGCGGGCACCTGGTGGCTGGGTCGCCTCCAGACGGAACGTGACAAGCAGAGGGTCCTCGACGGGCTCGAGGGGACGGCGGCCATGTCCGGGGACGGCGGACTCACGAGGAAGGAAATGGATGCGCTGCTGTCGGACCTGGACAGCCGGGTGTTTCTGGTTAACAACGTGCACGAGGACATCCCGGTCCTCATCCGCACCCGTTGGGCCATGTCCTACTTGAAGGGTCCGCTGGCCCGCCCCGAGATTCGACGCTTGACGTCGTCCTCGGAGGCCGCTCAGCCGTCGGGTCCGGCTCCCGCCCCGACGCGCCCGGGGGCTCCGTCGCAGACCGCCCGGATTGCCGCCAGTCGGCCGATCGTTCCGCCGAAGGTCGAGGAGGTGTTCATCGACGGCGGGGGAAGCGGGCCGTATCAGCCGATGCTGCTCGGGCACGTCGAACTTCACTATGCGCAGGCAAGGCTGGATCTGGACCACTGGGTCGAGCTTCACTGTCTGGCGCCGCTCGACACTGAGATGGCCGATCCCTGGCAGCACGCCGAACTGCTGGAACAGGCACCGGCGATCGCCGACGCACCTGAGCCGGACGCGGAGTATGGGGCCCTGGACGGTGCGGCCGCGAAGCCGGCCTCCTATCGCTCGTGGAAGGCTCGTTTCAAGTCATGGGCTTACCGGGAGAACGCTCTGTCTCTGAGGACCTGCAAGCGCCTCAAGCTGGTGTCGACGCCGGACGAGACGGAGGCGGCGTTCGCGATCCGGGTGCGCGAGGCGGCCCGCGACGCCAGAGATGAAGCGGTTGAGAAACTTCGGGACAAGTACGCCGTGAAGGTCAAGCGACTCGAGGACCGGATCGACAGGGCGGAGGATCGCGTGCGCCGCGAAGAGGCCGAATACGAGCAGCACCGGAATCAGAGCCTGGTGACGATCGGCGGCTCAATCCTGGGCGCGGTGCTCGGCCGAAAGGCAATCAGCCGGACGAACATCAGCAAGGCCTCGACTGCCATGCGCGGCATGGGGCGTGCCTCGAAGCACAAGGACGACATTGGACGAGCTTCCGAAGCTCTGGGCAACCTGGAAAAGGACCTGCGCGCGCTGGAGGAGGAGATGAGCGCTGAACTCGACCTGATGAGGGAGGAGTGGGACCCGGCCGGAATGGAGATCGAACAGACCGACATCTCTCCCAGGAAATCCGATATCGGAGTGAAGCGGGTGGCGCTGGCCTGGGTCAGGCAGGAATGAGAAGGGGGCGGCCCGTCTTCGGCCGCCCCCTTCCGACGTCGCTGTGAACCGGACGTCAGTCGTTCAACAGGAACGTGACCTTCATGTTCACGCGGTACGCCTTGATCTCGCCACCACCGTAATCCACGGTCATCTCCTGGACCCAGGCCCCCTTGATGCCGTTGAGTGTCTTGTCGGCTCGTTCGAGCCCGACCCGTACGGCGTCATCGAAGCTAACGCTCGATGAGGCGGTGATCTCGGTAACCTTCGCGACGGACATGCCGTCCCCCTTTCGTTGAATTCTCTTCTGACGCGCCGGTGACCCCTCGGGGCCGGTCGGCGGCACGGTTGACAGCATTCCCGCCACAGGTCGCGGCGCGGACAGGGCAATCTATCATCACACCGTCGCCCGCCCCACCACCCTCAGGCCACGGCTTCGTGCAACGCCTCGATCGCGCGATCAATACCGTTGTCGTCCACGTCCAGGTGGACTACGGCACGCAGCCAATCAGGGCCCAGAGCGAGAATCCAGACTCCTCGATCGGCGAGCCGCCGGGACACTTCCTCCGCAGGCAGGTCTTTGCGAACCACATCTATACGGAGAGTGTTCGTGTCCGGCGGCACGGGACGCAGGCCATCGATTTCCGAGCACGCGGCAAACAGCCGGGCCGCCCGTGCGTGATCTTCCGCCAGTCTCTCAAGATTGTGGTCGAGGGCGTACAGGCCAGCGGCCGCGAGAATACCCACCTGGCGCATTCCACCGCCGAGCCGTTTGCGGATCGTCCACGCCTCCTCGATCAAGGCAGCGGGGCCGGCCAGCAGTGAACCGGCCGGACAGCCAAGCCCCTTCGACATGGATACCATGACGGTGTCGGCGCAGGCGGCGACGTCCGCGAGCGGGACGCCGAGGGCGGCACCGGCATGCCATAGCCGCGCTCCGTCAAGATGCACCGGGATTTCCAGATCGTCAGCCATGACCCGCAGTTGCGTGAGCGTTTCGACGGGCACGACGGATCCACCCGATGCGCCGTGCGTCTGCTCGGTACAGATCAAGGTCGTCCGCGGATGGTGCCTGTCCCCGGGTCGCACCGCCGCACGTACCGCGTCGGGATC
This sequence comes from Gemmatimonadota bacterium, assembly GCA_029288095.1. GTDB lineage: Bacteria > Gemmatimonadota > Gemmatimonadetes > Palauibacterales > Palauibacteraceae > JARFPW01. The sequence continues at coordinate 2,097 of JARFPW010000074.1, read as the reverse complement.
CAAGCGACCGCGATCGGAGGTCACGGGGACGAATTGCACACCGCCAAGCCAGGCTGCGTTGGCGTACTCATAGTTGAAGATGTGGGAATCGGCCTCGCAGATCGCTTCGGACCCCGGGGTCGTGTGAAGCAGAATTCCGGTCTGGTTGGCCTGCGTCCCCGAGGGGAAGAACAGGGCGGCGTCCTTTCCCAGCATGTCCGCGACCCGCCGCTCGAGCCGATCGGCGGTGGGGTCCTTCCCCAGGACATCGTCATCGACAACCGCCTCGGCGATCGCCTGCCGCATGCCGACTGACGGTCGCGTGACCGTATCGCTGCGCAGATCGACCGGTGCAGCGTTCAGGCGGCCACCTCCGTGCCACAGAGCGAACAGAAGCGGGATTCAGGCTTGAGGTCCGCATCACAGACCGCGCAACGGCCAGCCATCGGGCTCGCCTCGCCGGCCCCGGCGTCCCGGGCGGCAATGGCGTCTGCCGCGTAGCGGGCTCGGAGCTCTCTGTAGTCGTCATCTCCGATCTTCCCCGTCTCGTGCTCGAACTCGATCTCGCGCAGCGCGTCCAGGGCCACCTCGAGGCGTTCCGCAGGGGAAGACCCCGAACCCACCGCCTCACCACGCTCAAACAGCGGCGCGATGAGAACAGCGGCCAGCAGGACCGCCAGAATAATTCCGAATACGTAGACTGATGTCATGCTCGGCTCCCTCCGGCGGCCCATGCCAGCACCGCATCGATGGCTCGCTTCCATTCCGTTCGCTGGGCCGGCACGAGCTCCATCGCTCGTGGCTCCGGCTCGAATCGCACGTCTCCGCCTCTGGCCGCCGCCAGCTCATCCGGGCCGGCCCACAGTCCGGCACCGACCCCGGCCAGACCCGCTGCGCCGATGGCCGTCAGCTCGGAAGCCGCAGGCCGGACCACCGGCCGGCCCAGCAAATCTGCCTGGGTCTGCATCAGCCAGTCGTTTCGGGCGGCGCCGCCGTCGACCCGCAGCGTGCCGAGCTCCAGGCGAGTGCCGTGCGTCATCGCCTCAATGACATCGACCGTGGAGTGCACGATCGACTCCAACACGGCGCGCACGAGGTGGGCTCGGGTGGTCCCCCGCGTAATCCCGAACATGGCGCCTCGTGCATCGGGCACCCAGTAAGGGGTCCCGAGGCCGGCCAGCGCTGGTATGAACACGGCGCCGCCCGCGTCGGCCACCGAACGCGCCAGGGCTTCGGTTTCCTCCGCTGTCTCGATGAGTCCGAGACTGTCCCTCAGCCATTGGACCGCCGCACCGGCAATCAGGATGGAGCCCTCGTAGGCGAACGTCGGTTCGCCCCGCGCACCGCAGGCCGCCGTAGTTAGAACGCCGGGAACGTCAGGACCTCTGTCGGGCCCAGTCTGGAGGAGCAGAAACGCCCCCGTACCATATGTGTTCTTCGCATCACCCGGCTCCCAGCCCGATTGCCCGTACAGCGCCGCCTGCTGATCACCGGCCACGCCGCAGATCGGTACCTCGGCACCCACTATCCGCGCATCCGTGACCCCGAAATCACCCGCGGACGAACGGATGTCGGGCAGCACGGCGGTCGGGACCCCGAACAGTGAGCACAGATCAGCATCCCACGTTCCGGTGTTCAGATCAAACATCATCGTTCGGCTGGCGTTGGTCGGATCAGTCGCGTGGACGATCCCGCCTGTCAATCGCTGGATGAGCCAGCTATCTATCGTGCCGAACGCCAGATCGCCGGCATCGGCTCGACGGCGGCGCTCCGGATCCTCCGCCAACAACCACTCGAGTTTCGTGGCCGAGAAATAGGGATCGACGATGAGGCCGGTCGTCCGGCGGATGTTGTCTGCCGCCGGGGTGCCCCGAAGTTCGTCACAGCGGCGGGCCGTGCGGCGGTCTTGCCACACGATCGCGGGAGCGACCGGCTTCCCTGTCTCGCGATCCCATAAAACCGTGGTCTCGCGCTGATTCGTGATCCCGATTGCGCCGAGCTGATCGGATTCGAGCCCGGACTCGTCCAGCGCCCGCCGGATCGTGATCTCAACCGATGCCCAGATTTCTTCGGCATCGTGCTCCACCTGTCTCTTATACACATCTGACGCTGCCGACG
>JARFPW010000047.1 GCA_029288095.1 Gemmatimonadota bacterium | reverse complement strand
GTACGCGTCACCGCCCAGTTGATCCGGGCCGCTGATGGATTTCAGCTGTGGTCGGATACCTGGGACCGGACGCTTGAGGACATCTTCGCCATTCAGGACGAGATTGCCTCGGACGTAGTGGAGCAGTTGCAGGTCGCGCTGTTGGGTGCAGAGCCGACAGTCGAAGAGACGGACCCCGAGGCCTATGCCCTTTTCCTGCAGGCGCGGCACCTGGGCCGGCAGTTGTCGGCAGCGAGCGTCGAGCGGAGCAACGCACTGTACAAGCAGGCGCTGGTTCTGGAGCCGGACTACGCAGCTGCCTGGACAGGACTGGCCAGGAACTACACCTCACAGACAACCACTCTGGGGACTCTATCCTATGAGGAGGGCTATTCGCTGGCCCGCGAGGCCGCGAACCGGGCGTTGACGATCAACCCGGAGTATGCCGGCGCCTACGCTGTTCTTGGCCGGATCGCGAGCTCCTACGACAACGATCTGGCATCTGCGGCAAGGCATATCGGACGGGCCCTCGAACTGGATCCGACCAATACGGATATCCTTACGACGGCCTCCGCCCTGTTCAGGAGTCTGGGGCGCATTGACGAAGCCATCACAACCGCGCAATACGTGGTGGCTCATGACCCGGTGGCACCTTTTGGCCACGTGAGACTGAGCTACATGTACGCGAATGCCGGACGGCTGGATGAGGCGCTGACATCTGTGCGCACTGCGCTGAGCCTGAACCCGGGGGCCAGTATCGCCCATCTCATGATGGGCATCCAACTACTCTGGAAGGGTGAGCCGGAGGAGGCCCTGCAGGCGATGCAGCAGGAATCTTCCGCCGAGTGGCGCTTGATCGGTCTGGCCATGGCCTACCATGCGCTCGGGCAGGCAGCGGAGTCCGATGCTGCGCTCGCCGAGACGATCGACGAGCACGCACAGAGTTGGGCTTACAACATTGCTCAAGTGTTGGCGTTCCGTGGCGAGAGCGACCTCGCATTTGAGTGGCTGGACACGGCGGTCGAGTACCAAGACGCGGGCCTCGTTCTGATTCCGTCAGACAGGCTGTTCGACAGCCTCCACGACGACCCGCGTTGGCTGCCACTCCTGGAGAGCATCGGTAAGTCGCCAGAGCAACTGGCGGCGATCGAGTTCGAGGTGAGGATACCGCAGTAGGGAGGATGGGCCCGGTGAACGTGCTCGCGTCGTTCAGCGCCAGGACCCTTTGGCCACCGCGTCACCGGAGCTGCTACCGGTAGGTCTCTGCGAAGCGCTCCCGCTGCTCGGCACTACCGAGCGTGATCAGCGTGCATCGATCCGCCAGGCGACGTTCCACGGAGAGGTCGGTCGCGATCCCGCCGTTCTCCTGAACGCCGATCACGTTGAGTCCGGTGCGCTCGCCGATACGTGCTTCCGACAGCGTCTTCCCTGCCAGGGAACCGGGAAGGGGAACGTGGAACAGGTCTACTCCCTCCCCAAGAACAACCAGCTCGCGCTCCTGCACGAGCGAGAGTACGGTCTGAACGCCGAAGGAGGAGTAGCTGAGCACGAAGTCGGCACCTGCCCGGCGGATCGCCTGGACGTTTCGCTCGTGTGTCGCTCGTGTGATTGTCCGCGCCTCAGGGTTCAATCGGCGACAGTAGATCGTCAGATAGATGTTCATCGCGTCATCATGCGTCGTCAGCAGCACCGACGGTGTCTCGGCAATCCCTGCCGCGTCCAGCACCGTCCGGTCGGCAGCATCGCCGATGGAGTAGCTGTCGGCGATGCCTTCCAGCTTGGGCGCGAGGGAGGGATCGCGCTCGACGATGTGGACGGGGATCTCGCGCCGGGCCAGGGCGCGGGCTGCGGCTCGCCCGACACGCCCTCCACCGATGATCAGCACGGGATTGGGGTTCGCGTCGTAAATGACGAGGAGCTCGTTGAGCGCCTGGACCTGTGCCCGAGATCCAATCACGATGGGAACACAGTGCGCCGTGAGTTTGCGGTCAGGGTGGGCGGGTTCGAGCCTTCCTGCTTCCCACACGCCGACGATGGTGATACCCAGGTGCTCGCGCAGGCCGCACTCACGGATCGTCTTGCCCTGCAGGGGCGTGTTGTGTACCGGAAACTCCGCGAGCTCGAGATCGTGGAAGCGCCCGATCACGGTCGCTCGCTCGATGCCTGCACTCACCCTGTTCGCGAGATGCTCACCGAGTCTCTGCTTCAGCGGGAGCACGTGTGTGGCACCGCTGAGCTCGAGGATGTCGATGGAATCGGACTGATCTGCGACGGCCGCGATCGACACAGACGAGGACAGCTCGCGAACCGTGAGCACGATGTTCGAGTTTACCGTGTCCGAGGCATTGGCCAGGACCATGCTCGCCCGATCCGCCCCGGCACGCCGGTATGTGTCGGGAGCGTCGATGTCGCCGTACACGACGGGGACATTCGCATCCTCCAGTCGCATGGCCGTGTCTGGTTCCGGTTCGATTACCCACGCCGGAACACCAGCCAGCTTCAGCCGCCGAACCAATCCGAGAGCGATCGGGTCTTTTGAGCAGATCAGCACATGGTCGCGGGCTGCCCGCGGTACGGACTGGAGCTGGCGCAGCCTGCTGCGGTTCCGCTGCTCTAGCCATGGGGCATACACTACTCGGATGAACAGGAACGGGAGGATGATCAGCAGCATCAGAACACCGGTCAGCAGCACGACCGTGCTGAACACGCGGCCCAGGTCCGTGTGGAACGTGATGTCCCCGAAACCGAGCGTGCTCATCACCGTGAGCGCCCAGTACACTCCCGTGAACCAGGTGTGGTCCTGTCCTTCCCACGCCATGATTACGTGGAACAGCCAGCCGTACAGGAGCACGACAACCGTGAGTACCAGGAGGTACTTCAGGAACGGCATGGCCCGGCGCCCACGCGTGCCAGGCTCCTCGAACATCGTCGCCAGGTGCGAACCCACGGTCTTCATACGTACATGATATTAAGGCCGGATCTGCGCCGCCGGGACGCTGGCAGTGCGGGGGACAAGCTCGCTATCCTGAATACCGAACTTTCTGCCCCGAGGGGCTCCCGGGAATAATCGAACAAGCGGAGCAGCCCGAGGCCGTGCACGAGCGAATTGACCATGTCTGAGCAGATCGGCTTCCGCCGCAACGTCGGGCTGTTCATGGCCGTGATGATCGGCATAGGGGCCATGATGGGCCCGGGCATCTTCGCGCTTCCGAGCGAGGTCGCGGGATCGGTCGGTCCGCTGGGCATCGTTGCCTACCTGGCTATGGGCCTGCTCACGCTGTTCACGGCTCTCAACTACGGCGAACTCGGTGCCGCTCTGCCGATCGCCGGCGGTGGCTACTCGTTCGTCAGCCGGACGCTGCCCCGCCCCGTCGCCTTCCTGACTGGCTGGTTCTTCTGGATCGGCAATACGCTGGCCTGCGCGCTGTACGCAGTCATCTTCGCGCTGACGATCAAGGCGTACTTCTGGCCCGGCGCCAGCGTCTTCCTCATCCTGCTGGCCACGACGCTCCTGTTCACCGTCACGAACATCCGCGGCCAGGCCGAGGCGTTGAAGGTGATCACGTGGATGAACGTCATCGAGCTGGTAGTTCTCGTTGGCGTCGGCCTGCTTGGAGCCTTCCACGTACAGCCCGCCAACCTCGAGCCCTTCGCTCCGATGGGTATGGGACCACTCATACCC
>JARFPW010000061.1 GCA_029288095.1 Gemmatimonadota bacterium | reverse complement strand
GCGTCGGGCGGTTCGATGGTGACCGCCGGATCGGCGGTGCGAGACAGCAGGCCGGCGGCTTGCTCGACGAGTCGACCGGTCCACTCGTCCACTCCGTCGCGGTGATACAGTGCCAGAATTCGTTCGGCCCTCTCGTCAGCGTCGCCATCGGCAAACGCCGCCTCGACACGGGCCGTGAAGGCTTCGCGTGTATCGACCGGGTCCTCGGCTTCCGCACATGCGGCGGGAACGAGCGCCAGACCGATGAGCAGAGCCGGAACTCCAGTCTTTCGTATCAAAGTCGCCTCCTAGAATCTCACACTTCCGCTGAATCCGATCGTTCCGCCGTCTAAAGGCAGGACGACGGGTGCCAGGGAAAGCCTAACACCTTCGTTGCGCCGGGCCTCGTTTGCGCGCCGCACGTGTTCCGGTACCTCGACAATGTCGATCACCGACGACACCGCGATGGTCGCGGCGCCAAGGAGGCCGACCACAATCACCGAACCCACCGCCGACTCGTCGTCGCCAAACAACTGGCAGTCGCCGATCGCACAGATCCCACCGATCGCGGCCGCCGAAGCTCCAAGAACGATGCCTCGGAACCGGAGGCCCTTCAAGCCGCGCTCTGCCGCATCTCCGCTCAGATAGCCGGTGATCGGGCCAAGGACCAGGCCCGCCGAGATGAGGGCGATCTGGGCCTCCTCTCCGTCCACAAAGGCGCCGGCAGCTACGGGCGCCGCCGTCGCCAGCAGCGACACGGCAAAGGCTCCGCCTGGAGAGTGGGTGTCGTCCTGGGCCGTCACTGGCGGCGGACCGAAGAGTGAGGCCGCGACCATGGTTGATACAGGAATGAGGAGACGCAGCAATGTCGATGTCATAGGCCGTAAACGCATCAGAACCAACCCGCGTTCCGCACGGGGCGGTTGTTCGGAATGCTCAGAAGCTGGCGATCGTCACTACGGCGCCGACGGCAAAGTCGATCTCCTCGACCCGGGAGGCGAGCCCGCTGCACGACATCATCGTCAGGCGGTGCGGAGATGGCACGTTGAGGAGCGGCACACTGCCCTGGAGAAATCGCCGGGTGCTATGCGGCTTGATCGCTTCCTGGCCCAGCAGTTGGAGAAGGTCGCGCTCCTGGCCCGGGTCTGTGACGGGATGAATGGGGACGAAGCAGATCGATTCGTCGGTGTCGTTCACGATGAACAGCACGCCGGACGTGGGCACCACCGGTCCCCGGGTCGCGCACGCGAGCGCGACGCACGCGACTGCCACTACCGACGCGATCGTTGCCCGGTTCAGCGGTAGTTTCCGAAGCTGAGTTCGACGCCGTAGTCCTGTTCGCGCAGGAACGCCATCACATCCTGCAACATGTCTCGCGACGGGCTGGTCACACGCAGTTCATCACCCTGGATCTGGACCTGGACCTTCTTGAAGCCCTCGGCCTTGATGTCCTTGACGATCTGCTTGCCCGTTTCCTGGTCAATGCCCTGCTTGAGACCGATCGTCTGCCGGTGCCTGCCCAGGGTGCCTTCCTCGACTTTGCCCTCGTCGATGTTGCGCAGCGGCACCTTTCGCCTGGCGAGCTTGTCACGAAGGACCTGCATGAGGGCCTGGAGCCGATACGCATCGTCCGCCTCGAGCGCGACCGTGGCCGCGTCCCGATCGAACTTCAGCGTGCAGTCAGTGCCCTTGAAATCGTACCTGGTCGCGATTTCCTTGTGGGCCTGGTTTACGGCGTTGTCGACCTCCTGGAGGTCTACACCAGTCGAGACGTCGAAAGAGTTCTTCTTAGCCATGACCGGAAGGTAGCGGCTGGCGTCACCCGTCCGCGAGGGCCGCTGTCAGTCTTCAGACCGGCTCCGGATCGTGTTCAGAAGCTGGGCGGCCCTGTCGGCCGCGGCCTGGGCGTCGACCACCGACTCGTAGGCCGGGTCGGAAGCCGTCAAATCCAGGGCGGCAAGGCTCAGGAAGCCGATTACCGCGCCAATGTGGTTGGCGAGGTCGTGAATGTCGGCCCTCGATACTCGGGTTGTCCGCTCGGCACTCTGCCGGACATCATCGGTGGGCATTAGTGCTCCGAAATCGTGGTAATGGTCATCGTCTGGTTGTGGAGGCCGCACTCTACGGAATCGGCGTAGGGCGAGATCTCGCCGTACGAGTAGAACCCTGTCAGCATGGTCTCTTCACCCAGAACCGTGCTGACATGCTCGATTTCGTGCTGGGTCCGGTCACCGAGTAGTTGCCGCCGCCCGACGCAGCTGATCAGCAGAGCGAGGTCCCGCGACCGACCGTTCGCGAGCCAGACGTCGGCGGCGGCGTCACGGGCACCGGAGAGCAGGCTATCGACGCTCGATTTCATGAAACGGACCCTCGCACCTACCGGCATGTCTCCGGCGAATGTCACGGAGCCCGCATCGGGGTCGATGGCAAGCAGGGTCCGGACGACGGGTCGAGTGGTCCCCGGAGCCCTCAGCTCCAGAGGAAAGGAAAGGCCGGAAGACGGGAGATCCACGGACTTGACGCCCAGGAGGAGTCGATATCGGTCGAGTGCGCGCTGCCCATCAAGCGAATGGAGCACGTTTCCGTCGGATTTCGTAATCGTCAGGTCGGGCCCGAACGGCTCCCAGCCACCCTGGCAACCATGTCCGATATGAACGTCCTTTCCGTATATGCCAATAGCCGTAGCGGTATGATCCTCGCCCCCGCCGCCTCTTATCACTGAGGTCTGCTCGAACTTGGTTCCATCCGCGGCAAGTCCTCCCGTTACCAGCACGCCTGCCGGAAGTGAATCCGCCAGACCCGCCACGAGGGCGGAACCATTGACCCGAATTCCCTCGCTGAGCACCAGAACATGCCTCAGGCCATCGCTTCGGAGTCCCGCCGCGAGCCGTACACCGGCCTTGGCGCTGTCTTCGGGATTCGCCAGGTGCGTATGGGAGATAGAGACGCTACCGGTCTCGAACTGAATGGCTGTCGCGCCAACCGTGTCGTCGCTTACGGCGGTGCCCATGATATTGCCGGCGGTCGAGCAGCCCACCACGACGGCGTCCGAAAACGTATGTGCCAACCTCTGCATCGCGTCGCTGGCGAGCAGGGTGCGCTCACCAAACACAAACACCAGCGCCGGCTCCGGCACGCGAAATCCGAGCGGTCTGTCCCACCCGGTTTGCGCGCTCCACTCGGCCTGTTCAACAATCATCGGATTCCATTAGGTCTGGGTCACGTCCTCGGCTCTCCGGCCCGGTGATTCACTCAAGAATCATTCCGTCGTGCCGCCGGTTTCCGGGCAGCACCCAGGCGGAATACTGGGCCCAAACCGGCTTGTCAGAGCGACGAAATGCCAGATTCCCGGCAACTCGCCATGTGGCAACATGCGGCCAGCCCTCCGAGAGCCCGCCTCCAAGCCCGCAACGGCCTGAAAACCCTGAAGAACACGCGGCATGGAGTGTGCTCAAGTCATGCTACTTAGCGACCGGATCGACGCTGAAACTGACGACCGAGAAGTGCCGAGAGACACGGAAGAGGTATAACCATGCGCTGGCTACGATTACGCGGTCACCTGGGTTTGCTCAGCCTGCTGGTGATTTCTACCCCATTCCCCTTGAGTGCGCAGAATCAAGATTCTGAGGCAACTCTTTCGCTGGATTCACTACTAAATATCCCCGTCAGTACCGCTTCCCGGTACGAACAGACGTCGCGGCAGGCGCCAGCTTCCGTGACCGTCGTAACTGCAGACGAGATCCGTCGCTTCGGGTTCGAGACGCTTGGTGATGTGCTTGCGCATGCGCGGGGGTTCTACGCGAACGATGACCGACTCGTCGAGCAGGTAGGCGTTCGCGGGATTTCCGGATCGTCGCAGCCCAACGCCAGCATTCTGGTTCTGCTCAACGGACAGCGGCGCAACGACGCGTACTTCGATTATGCGCAGATCGGTACAACATTCGGCGTCGACCTGGCAATCGTTGAGCGCATCGAAATCGTGCGGGGTCCGGGGTCCGCTTCGTATGGCAACAACGCCGTGCTCGCGGTCGTCAACGTCATCACAAAGACGGCCGCAGATATGCAGGACGCGTTCGTTTCCGGCCGCGTGGGAAGCTTCGGTCGGAAGGATCTGACCGCGGGATTCACCGGGCGACTCGGAGATGAGTCAGAGATCGTGGCGAACGTATTCTGGTCCGACGTTGACGGCCAGGATTTGTACTTCCCGGAGTTCGACGTGCCTCAACTCAATAACGGTATTGCTGAGCAACGGGATGGAGAGCAAGCGGTCGGTGCATTCGTGGAACTCCGGGTTGGCAAGTTCACGTTGTCAGGCGGCGGCCAGGATAGAGACAAGGGAGTGGCCACCGGCGCCTTCGGCTCGATGTTCAACGAGGGCACGAACACGGTTTCGGACACGTGGGTGCGCAGCGGCCTGCGCTACGACTCCGACCTGAGCCCGGAGGTCGCACTTTCGGCCGGTCTCTCCTACGACCATTCGACGATCACCAGCGAGCTCGTCATGGCGCAGTCGGGATCGATGGTCGATTTCGAGTCTTCCGCCGGGAGACTCACAGCCGATGCACACATCCGCTTCGATCCCATTCCAAGTAACCGGGTGACGGCAGGGATCGAGTTTCAGGATCGCGCGAATGTCCAGTACGAGATCCTGGCAGAAGGTCTGCCGTTGGCACTCGTGGAGTCCCCCTTCAACACGCTGGGCATCTGGGCACAGGATGAGTGGTCGGTCGCCTCCGACTTGAGTCTGCTGGTCGGTGCCCGTTTTGATCACCACTCGACGGTGGGCTCAGCGCTGACGCCGCGCGCGGCGCTCGTTTACGACCTCGACTCGAACACCTCGTTCAAGGTTCTCTACGGCGAAGCGTTTCGAGCGCCCACACCTCTGGAGCTGTTCGTTGGACAACCCGGGGTGCTGCTCGGCAATCCGGATCTGGAACCTGAGCGAGTCCGGACGTTCGAGGTAGTGTACGAACGCAGGCTTGCGGAATCGGTGTTGGCGGTCGTTTCGGCGTATGACATCCGCGCTCGAAATCTCATTGACCGGATTCCAGATCCGATTTCCGGAATCGGTGCATTCCAGAACCAAAGCTCCGCGCGGGCCACGGGTGTCGAAGGAGAAGTGACGTTTCAGCCGACCGCGAGGTTCGGCGGCAGTGTGGGAGGCACCTACCTGTTCACGAACGAAGTCGAAGATCGCGAGCTCCCCAACTCACCGCAGTTTCTACTTCGAGCCAGAGTCTGGGCAGTTGGGCCAGCGGGCGTCACGCTGGGTGCGGCTCTCCGCCATGACGCCTCGCGCCTGACACTCCAGGGCTCTCAGACCGACGGGTTCAGTGTGGTCGATGTGACTCTCACGAGTCCTGAGTTCAGCGGACTCGGCGCCGTGCTATCCCTGAAGAACATACTGGACGAGCGTTACGCCACGCCGGTGGGCCTCGAACTCCCACAGGAGTCAATAGTCCAGGACGGTCGGTCTGTCACACTGTCGGTCCGCGCCTGGCTGTAGCATGATGCCGCGCTCTCTCGTCCGAGCACTCCGACTCGCAGGGTCGGCGTTGCTGCTGGTCACCCTCCCGCGGCCCATTGCCGCTCAGGAGGCTGCCCTGCCGGTCGACCTGCAAATGGTGGTCTTCTCGCAGGTGATGCGGTTCGATCGCAATTTTGCGCAGGGGGAGGACGAGGTCGTGCTCGCCGTCCTCTATCAGTCCCGATCCCGGGAATCAGTCGAAATCAGAAACCAGATCTTCGAGGCATTCGGCGGCGAGGGTGCGTTCGCCGGGCGGCCTCTGAGGATTATCGGAATCGACGTCGGTGACAGAGATGGCAAGGGCAGCCTGCAGCGGATGCTGCCCAGTGGAGTCGACCTGCTGTACCTGGCCCCCGTCAGATCATTCGACGTCAGCTCGGTGGCTGAAGCTGCGGCTGAGTTGGGAATTCCCGCGATCACCGGGACTCCGGATTACGTTGATCAGGGGCTTGCCATCGGTGTGCGCCGAGAGCAGGGGCGACCCCGCATCCTGGTAAACCTGGAATCTGCGCGCGCCATGGGGAGCGATCTTAGTTCCGAACTCCTGAAGCTCGCGCGGATCGTCAGGTCATGACGAGAGAATCGCCGGTCGCCTCGAGATCTTCCCGTTTCAGCCCAGCGCGGTTGGGGCTGCGCGAGCGACTCACCATCGTGTTCGTCGTCTTGCTGGGCGCTATCGCCCTTACGATCAACCGGTACGTGCCGGCGCGCTACGAGCGACTGGCGACGGAAGCTATGAGAGGGCGCCTGGCGGGCCTGGCCGAGTTGCAGGCTTACAGCGTTCGTTCCGCCGTGGTGTTCGGTGATACGATTGCCGTCCACGAATCTCTCGGCAGAAGCATGCTCTCAGAAGAGGCAGTCTACGTAGCCATTCGCGATACCCTGGGCGCCTT
>JARFPW010000036.1 GCA_029288095.1 Gemmatimonadota bacterium | reverse complement strand
GATCTGATCAGCGTGACCGGCGACGTCAACGTAGACTTCGCAGACGTCAGAACGGTCATGTCGAACAGGGGGGCGGCGTTGATGGGCACGGGCCAGGCCGGCGGCGACAACCGCGCCGTAGAGGCGTCCCAGCAGGCGATTTGCTCGCCACTGCTGGACAGCGTATCGATACACGGCGCGACCGGTGTGCTCGTGAACATCTCCGGCGGGACAGACCTGGCGATCGATGAGGTCACGACCATCAACTCGATTGTCCAGGAAGCGGTGGGCGACGACGCAGAGATGATATTCGGGGCCGTGCACGATGCGGAGCTGGACGGCCAGATCCGCGTAACCGTGATCGCCACCGGATTCGGTGAAGAGGCGGAGGAGGAGCCGGTGCCGACGCTGAAGGTCGTGCCGACGGTTGCCGCCAAGGTGCGCCGCCCCGAGCCCGGTCCTCGCCTGGTTCCGGCGGGACGCATCGAGGACAGCGACGGAGCATTCGGCGCCGAAGCGCGTATGCCAAGTCGGGCGCCGCTCGAGGACCTCGAGATTCCTACGTTCATTCGCCGCCAAATGGACTGATGAAACGTGGAGTCTGGCGAGATAAATGAGGAGTTCGACGTGAGGGACAACGGACAGAGGCGGTACGCCCCCGTGGGGAAGGTCCTGGCTGCCGGCATCGGTGTGCTCGGGATCTTCTGGCTGGCCGCTTCGAGTCCAGGTTCCGCATCTGATTCGCCGGAGGTCCGCGTCGTCGTCGTACCCGCTCCACCCCCTCCCGTGAGCGCGTACGACACCCTGGGCCCCGGCGAGACGCTGGCGGAGATGCTGGCGGAAAACGGATTGGATGGACGCGCCGTCCACCAGCTGACGGAGGTCGTGCGAGAGGTCAAGAACCCGCGTTCGCTCAGACCCGGAGTAGTCGCGCGGTTCAGCGGCCCCCCCGACTCGGTTCCGTCGTCCGTTTTTCTGCGTGTGAGTCCCGATTCGCTCGTACACCTGACCTGGTCCGACTCTACGTGGGCCAGCAGTGTTCGAACTGTGCCATTGACTACCGACACCCTCCACCTGGCCGGCCTGATCGATTCCAACTTGTGGTCGGCGACTCTGTCGGGAGAAGTGGACAAGCTGGCGGACGGCGAGTTTCAGGAATACGTGTACGACATGGCTGACAACGTGTTCGGCTGGAAGGTGGATTTCACGCGGGACATCCGGCGTGGAGACGCCTTCCGGGTCGCGATCGAGCGCGAGCGTCGGCCCGACGGCTCGGTGCGGCTGAGCCGGTTCCTGGCAATCGAGCTGGCGAACCGTGGCCGGGTTTTCCAGGCGATCCCGTTCACGCGCCCGGGTGGCCATAAGGAGTACTTCGACGGCGAAGGTGAAGCGCTAAGGGGCACGTTCTCGCGGTATCCCGTTTCGTTCAGGGTCACGAGCAGCTTCTCCACACGTCGGTACCATCCGATCCTTAAGGTGAGGAGGCCACATCTTGGTACCGATTACGGTGCCCCACGCGGCACGCCGGTGAGTGCCACAGCCTCCGGAACGGTCACTCGCGCCGGGACGTGGGGCGGGTATGGTCGGATGGTCGAAATCCGGCACGCCCGGGGAATCTCCACGCGGTACGCCCACCTGAGCTCGATCAACGTCCGCACCGGTGCCTTCGTCGAGCAGAATCAGATGATCGGTCGAGTCGGCTCGACCGGGCTTTCGACTTCGGCTCACCTGCATTACGAGTTCCTGGTGAACGGAGTACAACGGAACCCGGCCACGATCGACCTCCCGTCGGCGCCGGCGTTGGAAGACGAGTACCTGGAGGATTTCAGACTGATCCGGGACCAGGCGCTGGGCCAGCTCGACAGGGTCGCCCTCCCGGTGTTGCCGGAGGCGTCGCGCGTCGAGTCTGTCGTTGCCGACTGACCTCGGAGGATGGGGTCCGGACGACTGATAGCTATCCTTCTGGCCCTCGTGGTCGCCGTGCTCATTGCCGTGTGGGCATACGCGCGCCTCGAGGAGCCTGTGCGCGGCCGTACCGGTCCCGCAGCACTACGAGGCGCCGCGCTGTTCCTCGTCATGGCTGGTTGGTTTCTTCCCGTGCTCCCATTCCCGGGCCCCGGCAGCGATCTGACGCACGGCCTGCTGGTGGATCGGTCGTTGAGCATGACCCTCCCGGTCGCGCCCGCTGGCCGCTCGCGATCCGACTCCGCTTCCGTACTGGCGAGCGAGCTCGCCGCGAGCTTCGCGCTTGGCTTCGGGGATTCCATACGGACGGAGTCTGCGGACGGCTCCTCTCCACCCAGCGGGGGCTACAGCCTTGTCGTGCCTGCTCTGGAGGCGGCGCGGGCCTCCGGAGCGGATAGCGTAACGTTGCTCACCGACGGTGAACTGGATGACCGCGAAGCGGCCCGGGATGCCGCCCGCCGACTGGGACTGGCCGTGCACGAGGTGCGTCTGGCCGACGACTCGAGGCGTCTGACGATTCGAGCCGTTGATGCGCCGGAGTCCGTGGAAGCCGGAGATTCGATCCGAATCGTCGTCGAGGTGGGTGCGCTCGGTTCCGATGTGGGGTCCGATTCGGTCTCCCTGTTGATCGGATCCGACGACGGCACCCGAACGATCGTCAGCTTCCGACCACCGAACCCGGGACGCACGGTTCGCGTGCCCGCTCTCGTGACGGCTCCGACTGCCGACGGGGAATCCGACGGGTGGCAGGCGTTCGACGTTGAACTGGGGCCGGAAGCCGATCCGATAGGTCCACCCGCCAGTCGGCGGATATGGGTGGAGGTGGTTCCGACCGCTGCAGGCGCGGTCATCGTGTCGGCGGATCCTGACTGGGAGCCTCATTTCCTTCTGCCAGTACTGAGCCGGTCCGTGGCCGGCGGGGCGCGGGCCTGGCTGGCTGTGGGTGAGGACAGGTGGATCCGATCGGGTACGGATCGGATGATCAGCGGTGACGACGCGCGGGTACGACGAGACGCGGGTCGTGCCGAACTCCTCGTAATTCAGGGCCAGCCGGCTGGTCTGCCTTCCTGGTTGGTCCGGGTCGCGGAGCGACACCCACGCGTGCTGTTCCTGGCTCGAGGATCGGGAGAAATCCCGGGTTCGAGCATCCGTGTCGGCCCTTTGCAGACGGGTGAGTGGTTCGCAGGTGGCTCGCCGCCACCCAGCCCGATCGCGGGCTTTCTGCAGGCGACGGACTATCCCGCGCTACCCCCGGCAAGCCGCTTGTACGGTCTGACCGGGTTCGACTGGGCACCCCTCGAGGTACGCCGCAATCGTTCCGGTCAGCCGCTGCCGCCCGTCGGAGCGCAGCGGATCGGCGCGAGGCGGAGAATCGCCGTGGCTGCCGAGGGTATGTGGCGATGGGCTTCGCGGGCCGGTCAGTCGCGGCAGGCGTATCGCGCCGTGTTCGCCGGCCTCGCCGGTTGGCTGCTTGAGGCACCTGACGGAAGCCCGATTATCCTGCTCGACGAGCGCGTGCGAGCCGGAGACGAAGTGAGGTGGCGCGTGGCGAGTGGCGTGCGCGACCTGACGTTGACGCTGCGCGACTCGGCGGGGGCGGTGGTCTGGTCCGATACGCTCGCCACGCCCGACAGCGTGGTGTCGAGCTCTCCGGCCCCACCCGGCAGCCTTCGGTACACGGCTCGAGGGACCGCAGCGGGACAACCGTTCAGCACCGGCCGTCCACTCGAAGTGGAGGGCCCCGAGCGGGAGCTCAACGCCCGCCCTGTCGGCGAACCACTTCGGGGAGCGGCCGCTGCGGCTGGAGCTCTGCCGAGCGGAGGCGACCGGCCGTTGTGGCCGTTCGTGCTGGCAGCGCTATTGTTGTGCGCGGAGTGGTTCTGGCGCCGGCGCATCGGCCTGCGCTGATCCAGCAAGGATCGTCTCAACCGATGAGGAATTCATGACGGACCGGTTCCGCCCGGCCTCGGACGGCCGGAAGAAGTCTCTGTGGCGTCGGATCGTGGACGTCTCCCTCACGGACGTGTCCGTCCTGGTGCGCGGTGTCGATGAGGAGGCGATCGAGGGACTCGAGCGCGTCCTGCTGGAATCGGACTTCGGCCTCGACGCAACGCTCGCGCTGGTCGAGGAGCTTGAACGGGGCGCTCGCCGGGGAACCGTGCGCACCGAGCAGGATCTGCGCCGACTTCTCGGCGACAAGATTCGTGAGTTGTTGCGGGTATCGAGGCCGGATCGAGAGTCCCCGACCGGCGCGCACCCCTTCGTGATCCTTCTGGTCGGCGTCAACGGCACGGGCAAGACGA
>JARFPW010000024.1 GCA_029288095.1 Gemmatimonadota bacterium | reverse complement strand
CAAGGACCTGTTCGATGAGGCCCTGCAGGAGGGGTTCGTGCGGGCGCGCGTGGACGGGCGGCTGGTCGACCTGTCGGAGCCGCCCCGGCTCAACCGGCGTCTGAACCACGACATCTCGGTCGTGGTGGACCGGCTCGTGCTGAAGAAGAGCGAAAGGGCGCGGGTTGCCGAGTCTATCGAGACGGCCCTTAGGATGGCGGCAGGAGCGGTCGAGGTGCTGGAGCATCCGGCCGGCTCCGACGGCGCCGAGGAGGCGGCGGAGAGGCACCTGTTCAGCGAGCACTATGCGTGCGCCGTCTGCGGCATCAGCATCCCCGAGCTCGAGCCGAGGCAGTTCTCCTTCAACTCTCCGTACGGTGCCTGCCCGGCATGCGACGGCCTCGGGGTGCGTCTGGAGCCGAACCGGGATCTGTCCGTCGGTGACGAGCGCATCTCGATCCTCGAGGGAGTGATCCTGCCCTGGGGGGTTCCCGCCGGCCGCTGGGCGAAGAAGTTCCTGCCCCCGCTCGCGGAGAAGCATGGGTTCGACTTGAACAGCCCGTGGGGTGAGCTGAGCGAGCCGCAGAGGAGAGCCATCCTCGACGGTGACCCGGACCTGGAATGGGAAGGCGCGCTGGAGTTGATTCGCCGTCAGTACCACGAGACCGACAGCGACACGGTTCGGAAGAACCTGCACGAATACATGACGGCCCGGGTATGCTCCGAATGCGAAGGGGGCAGGCTGAGGGCAGAGAGCCGGGCCGTGACCGTGGACGGTCACCGGCTCACCGAGGTGGTGGAGCGGTCGGTAGGCGAGGCCCTGGAGTTGTTCGAGGGCCTGCGGGCGGGCGCTGCCGGCGAGCCGCTGGAGGAGGAGATCGCCGGCCCGATTCTCAAGGAAGTGTGCGAACGACTGCATTTCATGGAGCAGGTGGGGCTGGGGTACCTGACGCTGGGCCGGTCGGCCGATTCGCTGGCCGGGGGAGAGGCGCAGCGCATCCGCCTGGCCACCCAGATCGGCAGCCGCCTGGTCGGAGTCCTGTACGTGCTGGACGAGCCGAGCATCGGCCTCCACCCGCGGGACAACCGGCGCCTGCTGGACACGCTCCTGCAGCTCAGGGACCTCGGAAATACGGTGCTGGTGGTCGAGCACGACGAGGAGACGGTGCGTGCCGCCGACCACGTGGTGGACATGGGGCCGGGCGCCGGCCGGCATGGCGGGGACGTCCTGGTATCGGGACCGCTGGACGAGCTGCTCGCATCCGAGAAGTCTCTCACCGCCGCGTACCTGAGGGGCGACCGTGAGATTCCGGTGCCCACCGAGCGCCGGGGCGGCCGCGAGGGCGAGGAGCTCGTGGTGCGGGGCGCCACCGAGCACAACCTGCAGAACATAGACGTGGCCTTCCCGCTCGGTCGCTTCATCGCGGTAACCGGCGTCTCGGGTTCGGGCAAATCCACCCTGGTCGAGGACGTGCTGTACCGGAGAATCGCCCGTGAGCTCCACCGGGCCCGGACGGTGCCGGGTGCCCATGAGTCGATCGAGGGACTGGACCTGGTGGACAAGGTGATCGACGTCGATCAGAGCCCGATCGGCCGCACCCCGCGCTCGAACCCGGCCACGTATACCGGCCTGTTCACGCCAATCCGGCAGCTCTACTCGCAGCTTCCCGAGGCCCGGATTCGCGGCTACGGCCCCGGCCGATTCAGCTTCAACGTCAAGGGCGGACGGTGCGAGGCGTGCCGGGGCGATGGACTCGTGAAGATCGAGATGCACTTCCTGCCCGACGTGTACGTGCCGTGCGATGTGTGTCGGGGGCGACGCTACAACCGTGAGACGTTGGAAGTCCTGTACAAGGGGAAGAGCATAGCCGACGTGCTAGACATGACGGTGGACGAGGCGCTCGAGTTCTTCGAGGCCATCCCGCGCGCGAACAGGCACCTGTCCACCCTGTCGGACGTGGGCCTCGGCTACATCCACCTCGGCCAGTCGGCTACCACGCTGTCCGGCGGCGAGGCCCAGCGCGTCAAGCTGGCCTCGGAGCTCTCCAAACGCGGCACGGGCCGCACCCTGTACATCCTGGATGAGCCGACGACGGGACTCCATTTCGAAGACGTGCGCATCCTGCTCGAAGTGTTGCACCGGCTGGTGGAACTGGGGAACACGGTCCTCGTGATCGAGCACCTCATGGACGTCGTGAAGACGGCCGACTGGATCATCGACCTGGGGCCGGAGGGGGGATCCGGAGGCGGACAGGTGGTCGCCGCGGGAACGCCGGAACAGGTAGCTGCCACGAAGGGAAGCCATACCGGAAGGTACCTGCGCGACATGATCTGAGACCCTCGTTGATCGGGCCGACGTGTCGGGTTAACGTAACCAACTCCGTAGCACGGCGAGAAACGGGCGAAACCGGAGAGGCGCGGTTTCCGTAGAGCGGTTACCGGAACGGTCACCGGGAGCGCGGATAACAAGTGAACGTCTTCGTACTGATCATACTGCTGTTCTTCGTGGTCGTGCCCATCGGGCAGGCCGTTGCGAAGGCGATCGAGACGAAGGCCACGCGCCCGCCGCTGCCGCCAGAGCCGGAACACGCGGGTCGGCTCGAAGAGCTCGAGAGCCAGGTCATGTACCTGGCCGAGCAGATCGAGGGGATTCACGAGAACCAGGAATTCCTCACGCGCCTGCTCGAGAATCGCACGTCGAGCATACCGCCCGCTCACAGTAAGGAAGAGGTAACATGATCAGCCGCGAAGACCTGGAGAGCTTTCTCATTCGAACCGAGATGGACAACCGGGAGATCGGCGAATCGATGTGGCTGGTGGATCCGGTGAAGGACGCCGAAGAGGATCACCCGGCCGTCGTGGTGAGTCTGTCGCCGCCCCTCGTGATCTTTCGGGCCAGCATCGGCATGGCGCCGGAGGGAGACCACGCCCAGCTGGACTTGTTCCGGAAGCTACTGGAGCTGAACGCTTCCGACCTGGTGCACGGAGCGTACGGCCTGGAAGGCGACGAGGTCATCCTGGTCGACGCCCTGGAGCTTCAGGACCTGGATTACTCGGAGTTTCTCGCGTCCCTGGAGAGCCTCTCTCTCGCAGTGACGTCGCACG
Organism: Gemmatimonadota bacterium; assembly: GCA_029288095.1. GTDB lineage: Bacteria > Gemmatimonadota > Gemmatimonadetes > Palauibacterales > Palauibacteraceae > JARFPW01. Next base: position 2,413 of record JARFPW010000024.1, on the reverse strand, counting down.
TCAAGCAACTCGGACTGGACTGACGCCGCCATGGGTATCTTCGATAGACTCTCCCGCCTCGTGCGGTCGAACCTCAACGACCTGATCGCCCGGGCCGAGAACCCGGAGAAGATGCTGGTCCAGGTCATCGAGGACATGCGCAAGCAGCTGGCGCAGGCCAAGCAGGAAGTGGCCGTTGCCATCGCGGACGAGCGCAAGCTGCGGGCGCAGATGGAAGAAGAACGAAAACAGGCCCAGGAGTGGGAGCGGCGAGCCCGCCTGGCGATCCGCGAAGGCCGTGACGACCTGGCGAAGCAGGCCTTGATGAGAGGCCAGGAGCACGCCAACAACGCGGCCGAGATGGAAGAGCAGTGGGAGAAGCACCGGGCCGAGACGGAAAGGCTCAAGGATTCACTCCGGCAGCTCAATTCGAAGATCGAGGAGGCGAAGCGCAAGAAGAACCTCCTGATCGCGAAGCAGAAGCGGGCCCAGGCTCAGAAGCGGATCCACGAGACGATGGCCGGGTTGCAGGACAAGAGCGCATTCCGGGCCTTCGACCAGATGGTCGAGAAAGTCGAGGAGAGCGAACGGAAGGCGCTGGCCGCGGCCGAGGTCACCGAAGACCTCGAGGGCGACGACCTGTCGCGCGAGTTCGCCATGCTGGAGGGCAGCGGCGCGGACACGGACGTGGATGCGAAGCTGCTCGCCCTGAAACAGGACATGGGCCTCATCGCGCCGTCCAGCTCCGCTGAAGAGCCCAAGGCTCTCGGGTCGGGAGAAGTGGAAGTGGCCGACGCCGAGATCCTGGATGTCGAGGAAGAAGTCGAGGAAGAGAGCGCGGCGGACGACGGGGATGAGGCCGAAGCGCCGAGGGAATAGCCTGCCGGTCGGAACCGGAGGCAACATCTCGAGGAGCGCGCCCGCAGGCGCGCTCCTCGACGTGCATCAGTCACCTTCGTACGTGCAGCCCGAAGTACAGGTCTCCCGTATCTCGATTCGGCACAGACCGGCGAGGCGGGGGGCCAGGCGTTGCCAGATCCAGCGGGCGAGCACCTCGGCCGTGGGGTTCTCGAGACCTTCGATCTCGTTCAGGTAGTAGTGGTCGAGTCGATCCCGGATGGGCTCGAACGCCTCCTTGATATCCGCGAAATCGAGGATCCACCCGACGCGGGCGTCCGGCTCCCCGCGCACGTGGACGCGCACCGTGTACGTGTGACCGTGAAGGCGCCGGCACTTGTGTCCCTCGGGGACATTCGGGAGCAGGTGAGCCGCGTCGAAGCTGAATTCCTTCCAGATTTCCATCGAACCTCGCCTAGTCGATTCCGAGATACTTGTGCGTCTGCAGGCTCAACCTCCACCGAGGGTGCGCGAGGCAGTACTGTACGGCCAGTTTCGTGTTCCGTCCCCTGTGCGGACCGTCCATGGGCTGCAACGAGAACGCCCGGAAGTCGAGACCCGCAAACGCCTCGGGCGGCGCTTCTGCCTGAGGGTAGACGAGCTTCAGCTCGTCACCACTCGTGAGCTTCAACGGCGCCCCCGCCTTGGGACTCACGCAGATCCAATCGAGGCCGGGGGGAGCCTCGATTGTGCCGTTGGTCTCGACCGCCACCTCGAATCCCTTCGCATGCAGCTCGGCGATCGCCCGCTCGTCCAACTGCAGGAGCGGCTCGCCACCCGTGCAGACGACGAGCCGGTCGCCGGCCGGAGGGTTCTGGCCCCCGGGTACTGGCCATGCCGCCGCCACCGCCGCCGCCAGCTCTCCTGCCGTGGCGTACTTTCCTCCCCCCGGCCCGTCGGTCCCCACGAAGTCCGTGTCGCAGAACGGACAGACGGCTGACGCGCGGTCCTCCTCGTGGCCGGACCACAGGTTACACCCGGCGAAGCGCAAGAAGACGGCGGGTCGGCCGGTCTGCGCGCCCTCGCCCTGGATGGTGAAGTAGATCTCCTTGACGGAATAGGCCAAAGCGCCACCGGCTCCCGTTCGAGTCACTCGTGTCGGCCTCAAATGTGACCCGGGAGAATGTATCCAATCATCCCGCGACGCGCGCACGCACCCGGCCGCCCGGATGTAGTCTGGCCACGATCGCGCCGCGCGAGTAGGGTCCTGCCATGTGCGGAATCGCCGGAATCGTAGCCGAGGCACCCCCGCGGGAGCTCGTAGAGCGCATGACCCGGACCCTCACGCACCGGGGTCCGGACGATTCCGGAGTGTGGGAGAGCGACGGAGCGTGTCTTGGCCACACCCGCCTGTCGATCCTGGACCTCTCGTCCGCCGGCCACCAGCCGATGACTAAGGGCCACCTCGCGGTGGTCTACAACGGCGAGATCTACAACTTCCGCGAGCTTCGCCGGGAGCTGCCCGGCCCGTTCGCCTCCGAGACCGACACAGAGGTGCTCCTGCACCTGTACGAGCGCGATGGCGCCGACATGGTGC
>JARFPW010000020.1 GCA_029288095.1 Gemmatimonadota bacterium | reverse complement strand
GCCGGCTACGAGGATACGGCCCTGATCGAAATTGCCCGCGAGATGTTCTCGTACGCCGACGGCGCCACGATGTCAGCGAAGAAGGACGGGATGGCGAACATCGGAGGATTCCTTGCCACGCGCGATGCGGAGTTAGCCGCGCAGGAGAGGGATCTGCTGATTCTCACAGAGGGCTTCCCCACCTACGGAGGACTGGCAGGCAGGGACCTGGATGCCGTGGCCATAGGACTCTACGAGGCTCTCGAGCCGGACTACCAGAGGTACCGCATCTCCTCGACAGCTTATCTCGGGGATCACATCGCCGAGGGCGGCGTCCCGATCGTTCAGCCGCCCGGTGGACACGCCATCTACATCGACGCCGCTGCCATGTGCCCTCAGATACCGGCTCTGGAGTACCCCGGTATCGCGCTCACGGTAGAGCTGTACCGGGAGGCGGGGATCCGGGCAGTCGAGATCGGCAGCGTGATGTTCGGAGCTCCAGACCCCGAAACGGGGGAGCGCATTGCCGCACGAAACGAGCTGGTGCGCCTGGCGATTCCGCGGCGGGTGTATACGCAGAGTCATGTCGACTACGCAGTCGAAGCAATCCTCAGCGTATACGAGCGGCGGGAGGCGATGGCCGGGTACGAAATCACCTACGAACCGCCGTTCTTGCGCCACTTCACCGCCCGGTTCGCGCCGTTAGCAGATGGGTCGGACGTAGCGTAGTTTTCGGGGGTTCAGTGGAAGGGACCTTACACGAGAAACAACTCGAGGACCCAATGAACTACCCGCGTCGTGGCGTTCTGGCTGCGGTGACCCTCGCCGTGGTGGCTGCCTGCGCTACCTCCGACCAGGCTGACTCCCGACTCTCGGTCGATTTCGAGGATTACGAGCTTTCGAATGGGCTCGATGTCGTGCTCCATGTCGATCGGTCGGATCCCGTTGCGGCGGTAGCGATGACCTTTCATGTCGGTTCGGCCCGGGAGGTAGAGGGGCGGACTGGCTTTGCCCACATGTTCGAACATCTGTTCTTCCTCGACTCCGAGAACCTGGGCCAGGGAGGTCTGGATCGCCTGATGACGCGTGTCGGCAGTTCGACCAACGGATCAACGAATCGGGATCGTACTAACTACTTCGAAACAGTTCCGATAGATGGTCTGGAAAAGACTCTGTGGGCCGAGGCGGACAAGTTGGGATTCTTCATCAACACGGTGACGGAGTCCGTGGTCGAGAAGGAGAAGCAGGTCGTAAAGAACGAGAAGCGGCAGGGTGTAGACAACCGTCCCTACGGCCACCAGAACTTCGTTCTCGACCAGGCTCTCTACCCGGAAGGGCATCCCTATCGCTGGCAGGTGATCGGATCTCTGGCGGATCTCGACGCGGCGACACTCGAAGATGTGAAGGAGTTCTACCGCCGGTGGTACGGGCCGAATAACGCGACACTGCTCATAGCTGGTGACATCGATGTTGAGCAGACCAAGGAATGGGTCGAAAAGTACTTTGGGGAGATACCGCCGGTTGAGTCGGTAGAGCGACCCGAGCCACCTGTCGTGTCGCTGGCGAGCTCAGTCCTCCTCTATCACGAAGACAACTTCGCCAGTTTGCCGCAGCTGGCGATGGCATGGCCGACGGTACCGCAGTATCACGCCGATTCCTACGCCCTCGACGTGCTCGCCGAGGTGCTCTCCGATGGCAAACGGTCCCCGTTCTACAGGGTGATCGTCGAAGAAGAGGGATTGGCTCCGGCCGTCCAGATGGGGAACGGATCTTCAGAGCTCGCCGGGCGATTCATCCTGCAAGTCCGCGCGTTTCCGGAGGTGGATCTCGACGTGGTGCGAGAAGCCGTGGATAGGTCTTTCGATCGGTTCGAGGAGCAAGGCGTGCCGGCCGTCGAAATGGAGCGCGTGATGGCCGGCTTCGAGACAGCGTTCTACGGGCGCCTGTCGAGCGTGCTCGGCAAGGCGTTCAGCCTGGCCCAGTACAACATTTTTGCGGGTGACCCTGGATTTGTTCATGAAGATCTGGACCGCACGCTTTCGGTAACCGCCGAGGATGTCCTCCGGGTGTACGAGACGTACTTGAAGGACCAACCGTTCGTGGCAACGAGCTTCGTTCCGAAGGGTGCCGTCAATCTAGCCCTGCGGGGCTCGAGTTTGGCGACCGTAGTAGAGGAGGCGATCGTTCCGGGCGCCGAGGCGGACGTGCGCGTTGAGAACCGCGGAGACATTCCGCGAACTCCCTCTGCGATCGATCGGGAAGTCGAACCGCCGTTCGGCGATGCTCCCGTCTTGCGCCCTCCCGATGTCTGGCAGCGCGAGCTTACGAACGGGATGCGGGTGTTCGGCATCGAGAGCCGGGAAGTGCCGTTGGTTCAGTTTTCTATCCGCATAGACGGTGGTCTTCTCCTGGAGTCTGCTGACCGGGTCGGTGCTGCCAACTTGCTAGCTGAGATCTTTACTGCCGGAACGGCGAACCGGACCCCGGAGGAACTCGAGCTGGCGATCCAATCTCTGGGCGCAAACGTGGCCGCTGCCGTGGGTCCCGAGTCGTTCCTGATAAGCGGCAGCACGCTGGCCCGGGGGTTCGACGAGACGATGGCGATCGTGCGAGAGATCATCATGGAGCCGCGCTGGGACGAACAGGAGCTTGAACTGGCACGCGGCCGAACGCTCAACCGTATTCGTCAAAACCGCGCATCTCCGTTCACGATAGCGGCGGACGCGTTCAGGAGACTGCTGTACGGCGACCACGTTCTCGGCCGCAACCTGTTGGGCGAGGAGTCGGTGGTAGAGGACCTCGGGATGGGCGACCTGCAGGAATACTATGAGGGTTCACTGGCTCCCAACGGAGCCACCATGCACGTCGTCGGGGACGTTACTCCGGGTCAGGTCATGGAGGCGCTGGCGCCCCTGGGATCAGAGTGGACGGGCACCGCCCCCGAGACTTCCCCCTTGCCTTCCGCGCCGGTCGAGCCAGGCCTGTACTTCGTGGACGTCCCGGGCGCGAAGCAGTCTATTCTGCAGATTGGATACCTGGCATTG
>JARFPW010000285.1 GCA_029288095.1 Gemmatimonadota bacterium | reverse complement strand
TTCGATGCGCGGGTGGCCGGACACGCGGCGCGTGACTTCGGCGCTGAACTGGCGACGATCCACCGCCAGCGCGCTTCCGGCGGGTACACGACATCCGTCAGCGATGGTGAGAAGCAGGCTGCCCAGCCGTCGCATCTCAGCCTTCAGGATCCCGTGCGAGGTATCCAGGGCTTCACTCTTGAACGAGTTCGTGCAGACGACTTCCGCCAGGTCGCCGGTTTCGTGTGCAGGCGTGCTATGACCGGGACGCATCTCGAACAGCCGAACTGCGTATCCAAGCTCGGCCAGCTGCCAGGCGGCCTCGGACCCGGCGAGCCCGCCGCCGACGACCGAGACGCCGCTCCGGGTCATTTCTTCCGGCCGCCTCGCCGTCCCTTGCCCGACTTCATCTTCGCGGCCCGCTCGGTAATCAACTCGATCGCCTGCTCCACCGAGATTTCTTCCACCGCGACCCCTTTTGGCAGGGAGGCGTTCACTTTCCCGTGCTTCACGTACGGGCCATAGCGGCCATCGAACAGCCGGATCGGCTCTCCGTCATCCGGATGGGGGCCGAGTTCCCGCAGGGCCGTCTGCTTCTTCCCTCCCCGCTTCGGTTCGCTCAACAACGCCAGGGCGCGGTCGATTCCGACGGTCAGTACGTCGTCGCCCGCCTGTAGCGATCGAAAGTCCTTCTCGTGCACGACGTAGGGGCCGTAACGGCCGATTCCGGCACGCACGGGCTCGCCGGTCTCCGGGTGAGTTCCGAGATCACGCGGTAGCGCGAGCAGCGCGAGCGCGGCGTCGAGGTCCACTTCCTCGATCGTCATCCCTTTCGGGAGCGAGGCGCGTTTCGGTTTCGGGCCGTCCTCCTCCTGCTCGCCAAGCTGGACGAAGGGGCCAAACCGACCCACCAGACGGAACACCGGCTTGCCGGTGGCAGTGTCGACGCCCAGTTCCTCGTTTGTCGCCTGTTTCTGCTCGATCAGCCTCGCGGCCACCTCCGCCGTCAGATCCGCGGGAGCCAGATCCTCCGGCAGGGACACGCGGACCGGATCTTCAGCCGGACCGTGTTCGAGGAACGGGCCGTACCGCCCGATTCTGACCCGGGGTTCCATGTCGGTGAAATCGAGAGTCGAAGCGGTACGCGGGTCTATTTCCTCTACCCGATCCGCGAGTCGCGCTTCGAATCCATCCTTACCGCGATAGAAATTCTCCAGGTATTCGCGCCAGTCCAGACGGCCTTCGGCGATCCGGTCCAGCCCCTGTTCCATGTCTGCGGTGAAACCGATATCGACGAGGTCTTCGAAGTGTTCCTCGAGCAGTGCGGTGACTGCGAAAGCCAGGAACGTCGGTACCAGCTGCTGCGACTCGAGCCGCACGTAGCCGCGGCTTTCCATCGTGCTGATGATTGTCGCCGTGGTGCTCGGCCGACCGATCCCCTCTTCCTCCAGGATGCCTGGAAACGCGCCCTGTGTATAGCGCGCAGGTGGTCGCGTCGTATGGCCGGTTGGCTCGAGCTCCCGCAATTCGGGTTCATCGCCAGCCGCGAGGTCGGGGAGGAACACGTCGCGTTCTCCCAGGGCAGACTCCGGGTCGCCCGCTCCCTCCATCCAGGCACGGCGGTATCCCGCGAACTCGAGGGTGTGCCCGGTGGCCCTGAACTCCGCCTCACCGGCGACCAGCGTCACCGATACGTGCTGCTGGATCTCGGCGGCCATCTGGCTCGCCATCGTGCGTTTCCAAATCAAATCGTAGACGGCGGCGTCCACACCCGTCAGTCCCAGCTGATCCGACGTCTTCATCTCCGTCCCCGAGGGACGAATGGCCTCGTGCGCGAGCTGCGCACCCTTGGTCTTCGTCGTATGCCTGCGCGGCGTGGGGCTGAGGTAGTCCTCGCCATAGCGGGACTGGATCTGCTTGCGAACAGCGGCGACCGACCGCGGTGACAGCTCCGTGGAGTCGGTGCGCAGGTAGGTGATCCAGCCGGCTTCGTACAGACGCTGCGCTACCTGCATCGTCTGTCTCGGCGACAGCTTCAGACGGGCGTTCGCTTCTCTTTGTAGCGTGGTCGTCTTGAACGGCGGCTTCGGATTCGTCGGCTTCTTGCGGCGTTCGACCCCGGACACGACGTACGGGGCGCTTCGTAGATCGGCCGCCAATTCGCCAGCCGCCTGCTCGCCGAGGAGCATGACCGCATTCGGATCCTTCAGCTCACCGCTCTCGGGATCGAAGTCCGAACCGGTGGCAACTCGCTTGCCTCCGAGTGTGATCAGGCGTGCCTGGAAGTCGCGGTCACCCTTGATGAGAGTGGCAGAAAGATCCCAGTACTCGGCCGCGCGGAACCTGCGCCGAGCGCGTTCGCGCTCGACGACGAGCCGGACCGCCACAGATTGAACACGCCCGGCCGACAGGGGGACGCGGCTGATCGGATCGACGGGTGAGATCTTCTTCCACAACAGAGGGGACAGCCCGTATCCGACCAGGCGGTCGAGTACGCGACGGGCCTGTTGGGCGTCAACTCGCGCGAGGTCGAGTTCGCCGGGATCCGCCAGGGCCTCCAGCACCGCCTCTCGCGTAACTTCGTTGAACGTTACGCGCCGAAAGCGGCCGCCGCTCCCATTGTCGAACCCGAGTTGCCGCGCGATGTGGTAACCGATCGCCTCGCCCTCGCGGTCCGGATCGGTTGCGATCAGGATCTGCTCGGCGCCGCGGGCAATCTTC
>JARFPW010000259.1 GCA_029288095.1 Gemmatimonadota bacterium | reverse complement strand
GCCGCCGCCTGTGGCGACACCACAGAGCCCACGGCTCTCACGGCTGACGCCGAACCAGATCTCGCAAGCGCGAACGCGTCGCCGGGGGCCTCCGACATGCGTACTTACGAGATCACTGTCTACAACCTGACGGACGGACAGCCGTTCACTCCCCCGCTCGCCGTCACACACCGCGGGGCCGCGGACCTGTTCGAAGTCGGCGAGGCGGCATCATTCGGGGTGAAGGAGATTGCCGAAAACGGCAACCTGGCCCCGCTTCTGTCGGCCCTCGAAGACTCCAGGCACGTTTCCGACATCGTGGTGGCCGTCGCAGGCGATCCGCCCCCGGTGCTGCCCGGCGGCTCGGTGACCTTTCAGATCGACGCCGGGCCTGGAGCCCAGTTCTTCTCGTTCGTCTCGATGCTGGTCTGCACGAACGACGGGTTTACGGGTCTCGACAGGCAGAAGCTGCCCAATCGACCGGGTGAGCAGCTCATGTTCGAGACTTCCGGCTACGACGCAGGCAGCGAGATCAACACCGAGGACTTTGCGGACATAGTTCCTCCGTGTCCCCCGTTGACCGGAGTCGAGAGCACCGATCCGGGCAGCGGGATGAGTAACCCGGCTTTGGCGGAGAACGGCGTGATCCGGCACCACCCAGGTGTGTCGGGCGGCGTCGATCTGATCGCTGGCCTGCATGGTTGGACGGACCCGGTGGCTCGCGTGACGATCCGTCGGGTCGACTGACCCGACGGATCGAGGGGCGTGTCGCAACGCCGCGGGGGGATGGTCGCTGAGACGCCGTCCCCCCGTCCCTTCGCGGAGTGCTGGCTCCGGCGGCGCCCCGCAACGTAGCTTGGTCGAGCCATGAAGATCTCCGTGCAGCGCGCGCTGCTCTTGCTGCTGGGTGGGACCGTACTGGTAGCCCTCATCCCGGGCGGCTTCCTGCTCGACCGTCGGCTCTCCTTCGAGCTCCAGCGCGCGGCCCGTGAAGGGCTGTCGATTGCCCCGCGCCTGCTCGAAGACCGCAACGCCGCACGCGCCGACGCCCTGATGATGCACGCCAAGGACCTCGCCGCAGCGCCTGCCGTGACCGCTGCCTTCCGTCAACGGGATCCGGAAGCCGCCGTCCGGGCTGCGAGGGCAGCGCGGTTCGACGAACGCGAGCAGGTATTGGTCGTGGCCGCCGGGGCACAGGAGCCGTGGGCCGGGCCGTCCCCGGGCCCCCAGATGCTTGCAGCGACGCGTGAAGGAGAGATGCCGGTGTCGTTCCTCGCGACCGAGGATGGCCCGGCGCACGTGGCCCTGGCGCCTGTCATGGACGAGGGAGTGTGGCTCGGCGCAGCAGGCGTCCTCCAGACGCTGGACGAGGCCGCGGTCGAGGCGCTCGCGGGCTTCACGAGCTCGGACGTCGTGGTCGAGTCCCGGGGATCCGGAGGCGCGTTGGCCACGCTGGACTCCGCCCGCGCAGAGGCCCTGGTCCGAGCCACGCGAGACCATGCGGACGACGCGGGGGTGATCGAGGTGCATCTCGCCGACGGCTCGCGATGGTGGATTGCGGCAGCGGCGCTCGACGGCTCGAGTCGGGTGCTGTTCGCCCGCAGCGTCGAACAGGAGCTCTCAGTCCTTCCCCGTCTCCGGCGGGGCGCAGCCATCGCGGCGGGCCTGGCGTTGATCGTCGCTCTGCTGCTTGGAACCTTCGCGGCACGGGCTATCGCGCGCCCGGTGCGCGCGCTGGCGGTGGCGTCGGAGCAACTCACGGCGGGCGACTTCGCCGCTCCTCTGCCCGACTCCGTGCTGCGTGAAGTGGATCAGGTCGCGGACAGCTTCGCCCAGATGCGGAGCGCGTTGGAACGGCGCCTCGAAGAGCTCGAGGAGGCGAACCGGGCGCTTGAAGCGCAGCAGGGCCGGCTACAGGCCTTGCAGGGCGAGTTGATACAGCGCGACCGGCTCGAGGCAGGTGGCCGGCTGGTGGCCGAGCTGGCACACGAGATCCGCAATCCCGTGGCCAGCATCCGCAATTGTCTGGAAGTACTGGACCGCAGGCTCGAAGACGACCAGAGCCGGGTGTTCACGCAGCTCGCGATCGAAGAGCTGGCACGCATGCACGAACTGGCCGAGGGATTGCTGGATCTGAACCGCCCCGCAGATCCGGACGCCTCAGGTGCCGACCCTTCCGCCGTTGCCGCGCAGGTAGCTGCCCTCATGGGCGCGGGAGTCCAGGGAGAGCGCTGGCCGATCCGGGTGCTCGTACGAGCGGGCGGGCCCGAAGCAGCCATAGCTCCCGACGCCCTGAAGCAGGTCCTGATCAACCTCGTGCAGAACGCGCAGGAGGCGATGCCGGGCGGCGGCAGGATAGAGATTAATGGCCGAGCGGTGAGCGGTCGGGTGTCTCTCGAGGTGGCGGACATCGGACCTGGCATCCCCGATGATATCCTTGGGCGGATCTTCGACCCGTTCTTTACGACCAAAGGTGAGGTTCGGGGCGTCGGGCTCGGTCTGTTCGTCGCCGAGGGAATCGTGCGCCGCTACGGAGGGGTCCTGTCCGCTCGGAATCGAACGGGGGGACGGGGGGCGGTGTTCGCGATCGAGCTGCCCGCGACGGAGCCTGACCAGTGAGCGCTCCCAGACCCGCCCGGGTCCTCCTGGTCGATGACGACCGGGCATTTCGCATCTCTACCGCTGAGCTGCTC
>JARFPW010000183.1 GCA_029288095.1 Gemmatimonadota bacterium | reverse complement strand
GGAGATGTGAACAAGCCCCTCGACGCCCTTCTCCAGCTCGATGAACGCACCATAGTTGGTGATCGAGACCACGCGGCCGCGGACCCGGCTGCCTACCGGGTACTTCGCCGCGACATCCTCCCACGGATACGCTTCCAGCTGCTTCAGGCCGAGTGAAATGCGCTCGCGATCCCAATCGATATCGAGAATCTTGATCTCCAGCTCGTCGCCAATCTGGCACACTTCCGACGGGTGCCCGATGCGACCCCACGACATGTCGGTGATGTGGAGCAGCCCGTCCATGCCACCCAGATCGATGAAGGCGCCAAAGTCCGTGATGTTCTTCACGACGCCCTCTCGAACCTGGCCGACCTCGAGCTCTTCCTTCAGCTGATCTCGTTTGCCGGCGCGCTCCTCCTCGAGGATCACCCGGCGGCTCACTACGATATTCCTGCGTCGTTTGTTGAGTTTGAGGATCTTGAATTCGTAGTCGTTGCCAATCAGATCGTCGACGTTCGGCACTCGCCTCAACGCGATCTGCGAGCCCGGAAGGAAAGCGTCCACTCCCATGAGATCGACCGTCACGCCGCCCTTGATCTTCCGCTTGAGCATTCCGGGCACTGCCTGATCGTTGTCGTAGGCCTCTTTGATCTTCTCCCAGACACGGAGGAAGTCCGCCTTCTTCTTCGACAACACGACGACACCATCGTTGTCCTCCAGGCTCTCGAGGAAGACTTCGACTTCGTCGCCCGGCTGCAATTCATCAGGGTCCCGAAATTCGTCCAGCGGCACCGCACCCTCGGACTTGAACCCCACGTCCAGGATGACCGCGCTGTCCGTCTTGCGCAGGACGCTCGCCATCACGATCTCGCCCTCGACGATGTCGCTGAGCGTGTCCTCATACATCGCGAGCATTTCGTCGAACTCGTCGTCCGAGTACTCGCCTGCCTCGAGGTCGTCGATGGTCATTCCGCCACCGGCCATGCCCATGACGGTGAGCATTTCTATCTCATCGTCCGTCGGAGAATTGGGCGCCGCAGCAGTCGCGACGGCTGCCTCTTTCTCTTCGGGCGCGGAATTCTCGGCGGCGGTTTCAGTGGGGGAGTCGGGAGTTTCCTGCTCGACTACGGGATCCGAATCGGTTGAGGTCTGATCGTTCATATGGATGTTTGGAGGGCAACGAGTTCGGGTTCATGTCAGGTACGAAAACGGCCGAATAAAGCGCGGAAAGGTAGGCGTGGTGCCTGAATTCGTCAACCTGCGGACGACGCCTTCTGTTCCCACAGCGCGACGATCTTCGCGACGACCTCTTTCGGAACAAGGTGCGTCGTGTCGAGGTCCACGGCGTCGCTGGCGCGGACGAGCGGCGCCAACTGTCGTGTAGCGTCCAGACGGTCACGCTCGCCGAGGCGCTCGATTTCCTCCGACACCGATGCGTCATCCACGTCGCGAGGCTGCTCCGCGAGCCGGCGACGCGCTCGTTCATCAGGCGATGCTGTCAGAAACACTTTCAGAGTGGCGTCCGGAAACACGGCGGTGCCGATATCCCGGCCGTCGATCACCACACCAGGGTCACCTACCGATCCATGGATCACCTCCAGCACACGTTGTCTGACCTCAGGACGCGCCGCGACCGCCGACACGCGTGATGTCAGATCCGCCGCGTCAAGCGCAGCTCCTGCAGGCAATCCATCGATGCGAAGCACCAGATCCGGCGGGCTTGGTTCCAGCGAAAACCGCAGCGACGCCAGGCCGCCGGTCCAATCACTGTCCGGCTGCCACGCGTCGCGCAGCGCGATCCAGGTGATCGCCCGATACAGGAGACCGGAGTTCAGGTGAACCATGCCGAGCGCTGCCGCCACCTGTCGCGCCGTCGTGCTCTTGCCTGACGCCGACGGGCCGTCGATCGCGATCACCGGTGGTCCGCTCATCGGTTTGTGCTCACGGCAGCGCAGTCATCCCAGAAAGTCGGATAGGACACGGCCACGCACTCGCGATCATCGGTCACGATCTCGGCACCCTGAACGCTGGCCAGCGAACCGAACGCCATCGCTATCCGGTGGTCCCCCCGGGTCCGAACGACGCCGCGTGGTATGAGACGGGGCGTACCATGAATCACCAGCCCGTCCGGACGCTCTTCGACCGTTGCGCCGACCGCCTTCAGGTTCTCGGCCAGTGCGGACAGGCGATCGGACTCCTTTAGCCGGAGTTCCGCCGCCCCCGAGATCTCGGTCACTCCGCTTGCGCGGATCGCCAGAACCGCGATGAGCGGAATCTCGTCGATCAGGAGCGGGATCTGATCAGCACCAATTCGTACTCCCTGATACGGTCCTGCCCCTACCGATACGGACCCGACCGGTTCGCCAGCCCGATCTTCGCCGACATCGATCTCGATCTCGGCACCCATCCGCTCGAGCACCTCCAGGAAGCCGGTCCGGGTCTGGTTGAGCAACAGGTCGTCCACTGTGAGGTCCCGCTCCCCCAGCAACGCGGCGCCAAGCAGGAATGCCGCGGAGGAAGGATCGCCGGGAACGCGAAGATCAAGGGGTTCCAGACTCGCTCGTCCTTCCGATCCCAGCCGAAGATGCGCCCCCTGCCCCTCCGGAGCGAAGCTCAAGGGAACGCCCAGGTGCGCGAGCAGCCTCTCGGTGTGATCCCTCGACCGGCCCGGCTCCCACATCTCGAATTCGACGCCCTCGCCCAGTGCCGCCAGCACCAGTGCACTCTTGACCTGGGCGCTCGAGATTCGCGCGCGGTACCGAAGCACGCGAAGGCCGCCCGACGCCCGCGCTTCGAGATCAATAGGAAGTCGATCGTCATCTTCTGCATACGCTATGCGGGCGCCCATCGCCTGCAGCGGATACACGACCCGATCCATTGGCCGGGAGCGCAGCGATGCGTCGCCGTCGATTCTGGCGGACAGACCGAGGCCGGCGATGAGGCCTGAAAGCAGTCGTGCCGACGTTCCGCTGTTGCCGCAATCAAGGCGGACTGTAGCCGTCGGCCACCCCGCAGGAGGGTCAACGACGGCTCGCCCGGAACCGGCTGGCCAATCCACTCCCACGCCCATCGCCACCAGCGCTCCAGCCGTGCTCCGAACATCGCCCGCCTCCGGCAGGCCCTCGATCGTCGACCGTCCCGGGGCTAGTGCGGCTATCATCAGCGCGCGGTGACTGATCGACTTGTCGCCCGGGACCGTGACCGACGAGCGCTTTTCGTTCAAGACGCGGACTCCTGGAGGGGGAGCTCAACGACCATGCCATCCTCCGCGGCGCTCACGTGAGGAAAGACCTTCCGCGCCTCGGCGACGAGGCGTCCCGGCTGCTCGGAATGGCGCGCGCTAAAATGGGTGAGAATCAGCTGCCGAACTCCTGCCTCGGCTGCGACTTCCGCGGCTTCTCGAGCCGTGGAATGTCTCGTCTCGACTGCCCGTGGACCGTCGTCGGCTCCGAACGTTGCCTCGTGGACCAGGAGGTCTGCGCCCATGGCGGCGTCCCTCGTCGCCCGGCACGGGCGGGTATCCGCCGAATAGACGAGCTTTCGGCCCGGTCGCGCGGCACCTACGAGATCCTTCGCCCGCACGATGGTACCATCCGGCAGCTCGACATCCTCCCCACGATGCAAGCGGCCGAACAGGGGCCCGTCGGGCACGCCCGCGGCGAGGGCCTTCGCGACGTCGAATCGACCCAGCCGATCGGCCTCCACGAGGGCGAATCCCAACGACGCCGCGGTATGGTCCGTTCGGAACGCACGAATCGCATAATCGCCGAAGGACGCCTCGTCCCCGGGCTCGAGTCCTACGACACGGATCGGAAACGCGAGACGATCTCCACCCAATTGCAGCGCGCCCTCGAGGTCGGATGCGGACCCCGCCGGGCCCCGGACTACGACTTCCTCCGTTCGGCCCTGTAAACTCATCGTGCGCAGGAGCCCGGGGAGGCCCAGGTAATGGTCTGCGTGCATGTGCGAAATGAAGATGTCGCGCACGGCGAACCCGACTGCATAGCGCATCATCTGCCGCTGCGTACCTTCACCGCAGTCGAACAGGTGCAGGTCGCCCCCTCGCTGGACTGCCAGCGATGAGACGCCGCGGCGCACGGTGGGCCGGGACGAGGACGTTCCGAGAAAGGTTAGTCGCAGCACGGCAGAAACCTACCGTCGGGGCACGCACTCTGCATCGACTGCATGCTGCGCCGCCGCCCGGACTCGTTTCGTGCGTCCCTTATGTGAACGGAAGCGCGCCGGCTGCGCGGCTGATCGACGACGGTGATCCCGGCATTTTCCCGGGCGAAAGGCTGGTACATCAGCAGAATGCAAGGTGATCGATCCGGGCAGGGATACGACCTGCTCGCGTTGCTCCGGAAGCTGGAGAGGCGGCTTGCGCGGCTCGACAAGCGGTGGCGTGCGTTCCGGGCTGACCCACGACCCGAGCGTCTCCAGCAGGTGCGGCGCACGTTCGAGGGCGCGGACAGGGCACTTGAAGCTCTGGCCGCCTGCCTCATCGGGGGGGAGGAAGTCGGCCCGGGAACCAACGCGCGCGCGGTCGTCGAAGCGGGCCGCACACTCGATTCCGCCCTCGCCGAGGTGACGAGAGCGTGGGGCTTCCTGCGCGCCGATCCCGATCCCTCGGGCCTCGATGGGCTGGCCGACCGATTGGCTCGGGCGGAAGCCGCGGCGGCCATTCTCGGGCTAGCGTTGCCACCGAACGCCGAACCTCCCGTTACTACCGGATCGGCGATTCCCATCACGCGCCCGGCCCAGACCGGAAGCCTCGATACCCTGCTGCGACGCGTCCACGACGACTGGCAGACCCTCCGGCGGCGGCCGGCGCCGGATCGCGTCGGCGTCTTGCGGGGTGAGCTGTCCGAGGCGCGGCAGCTGGCGGAAGGCCTGCGTACGCATCTCCGGACCGGAACACCCCCGGACGCGGAGATGGCTCATTTCGTGAGCGGGGTCAGCGACAGCGTGCGCTTCGCACCCTACCGCGATGCGTTCACGGGTCTGTACAACCGGGCTGGATTCGATGCCCTGGCAGGAGCGGAATTGAAACGCTGCCGAAGATACTCGCGGGACTTCGGCCTGCTGCTTCTCGAGGTCCAGCCGGCGGACCTCTCGGATCTGCGAGTCACGCTGGCGACGCTTCAGTCATTGCTGCGCGGGTACGACCTGTTGAGCCGCTATTCGGACCGGCTCGTCGTGGTCGGCCTCCCCGAGACAGATGCGGCGGAAACCCGTCGTATCGCGGCGCGTCTGCTGCGGGCCATGGAGGAATCCAACCAGGTTGCGGTGCGCCGGTTGTCGTACGCGCTGATGCCGGTTGACGGCGCCTCCCTGTCCTCATTGCTGAAGTGTGCAGAAGAGAGATTGTCAGCCTAGGCGACCGACCCGACCCGGTCACCCATCAGCGGCCCGCGCGATCGTGTTGCGCAGGATGTCCAGTGGCGCCGCTCCCACCACCTTGTACGGACCGATCAGAACAGTGGGCGTCGCGGAGATCCCGTACGTTGCTGCCTCCGCCTCCGTCTCGGTCAAAGTCCGTTCATAGCGTCCGTCCTCGAGCGCCGCCCGCAGACCGATGAGGTCGATCCCGGCCCGGTCAGCGATCGCCTCGAGCACCTCGGGGTCGCCGATATCCGAAGCATCGGAAAACACCGAACGGAACACGGCCCTGTGAAACCGCTGGAAGTCTGAGGATCCACAGTCTCGCGCGAACTCCGAGGCGAGAAGTGCTAGGCGCGTCTCAGGCGGCCGCGCGGGAAGCCGGAACGGCAGGCCGAGGCCGGCGGTCGAGCGGGCAAGGTCTTCGACGGTCTCCTCCAGGTCGGACGCCTCCCCTCCCAGAGATCGCCAGTCTTCGCCTCCACCCTGCCCGTGCGTAGGCAGTGGCCGCCAGACGGTGGTGCACGCTCCTTCGGAGGACAGGATCTGGAGGCGAGCATCCATCACATACGTGTGTGGACACGCATAGTCGCCATAGATGTAGACGATGGGCCCCGTCACTAGCCCTCGTTCCCGGGCCCGTGGCCCGACTCGTTCAGGGCGTGCTCGAGCAACGAGTCCAACTCGGCGTCGGGTGGCAGAGGCCCGGGAGGCCGACCGGACAGGGAAACTCGCGTCATCGTACCGTCCAGCGCGGTGAACACGAGCCCGCAGGAGTCGGCCGCGGCATCGTCCGACCACGCCGGTCCCGATGCCTGGATCAACCAGGCGCCGCGGGATCCGGATCGGATACACTCCGTCGAGGTCAACGGTCGGGCCGCGGCGATCAGCTCGGGTGCGGCCGACCCTGGCGTGGGCTGACCTTCCGGAAGCGCCAATCGGACGCCTTCCTCAACGAACACGATTAGCGTGTGGCCACCTTCGGCGCTCAGGGCAACGACAGGTTCATCCATAACAGCGAGCTTCCTCGTCAGCGGGAACCGCCTCGGCGGTGGCGCGGCTCGACAGAGCTTGTTGCTGCGCGTCTTCGACTTCTTCCACGACTGCACGCTCAATCTCGGTCAGTCGATCCTTCGTCTGCGGGCCGAGCAAATGCGCGAGGCATTCCTCGTACAAGCCGATGGGATCACGACGCCCCCAGGCCTTGAAATGGGCCTCCCCGAAGGTCGCTCGAGCCTCCCGCTCATCATGCGTGGCATGGCCGCCCATGCGGAAGGTCTCAGCCGCCAGGGCGACGGGCCCGTTGCCGGCTCGGCACGCTTTGACTGCCAGGGAGGTCGCGGCGTATACGTCGAGCACACTGTTGCCATCGACCGCGAGACACGTGATGCCATAGCCCCTGGCCCACCCGGTGAAGTCGTCGGCTCGGTGGTGCTGGTCCAGACGGGTCCCCAGGGCGACCTGGTTGTTCTGCAGAACGAAGACGACCGGCAGCTTCATCACGGCAGCAAAGTTGAGAGCCTCGTGTACCTCACCACTCTTCGTCGAGCCATCACCGATCCAGGTCAGCGCGACCCGGTCTTCCCCGCGACGGAGGAAGCCGAGCGCATAGCCACCCATCACTCCGCACACACCCCCAACGACACTGACCGGAGCCACTATGCCGAGCCGTGGATCACCGAAATGCAGATCTCTGCCCTGGGAGGGCGCGTCGCTCGTGCCGAGGTAGCTGCGCAGCATGTCGGCAACCGACATCCCCATTTCGTGACAGGCGCCTGCGTTACGGATCATGGGGCCGACGACATCACCATCGGGGGCACGACGGATCGCGTGCACGGCACCGATTGTCACCGCCTCCTCCCCGGTCGCCAACCACGCCTTCGAAATGACCCCCTGCCGAACCCAACGCTTGAGCGCTATGTCATGAAGGCGGAAGCGGACCATTCCGCGGTACAGGTCGAGCAGCTTCTCGGAACTCAGCTCCCCGATGATCGTATTGCGCGCCGGATCGGACCGAATCGCCGCCAGACAGGCCTCGATCAAGCCCGGCTCCGGCTCCCAGTCCACGTACTCGGGAGGGTCGAACGCCGCATAGCGTTTCACGTGACCACTCTACTCCTCGGCAACCGTGAATCCCTGTGTCGCGAAATGCGTACGGTAGGTGACGCAAGACGCGCGGGAACCTAGAGCGTAGTATCGTATCCGACGCCACAGCCGTCAGCCAGCCGATGGCTCGCCGCTCGACTGGTTCACGGCCTATACCTCTGACGAAAAGACCGGATTTGCCTTCCTCCCAGATACAGCCCGGTCTGCGCGTTCCCCCGGGGGCGATTCGGGTAGGCATCTTCGCCTTCATTGCGGCCAGCCTCGTGGGGTTCGGAGCGCTGTTCCTGATCACGCAGGACCTGCGCGGCAGCCTCGAAGGCTTCCGACAATTCGATCTCCGTTGGGCGCTGCCCTGCCTCGTGCTGGCGTCACTCGACTGGGTAGGAGGCGGATTGCGGCTATGGCTTCTCGTGCTCCCGTTGAAGTTCAGCGTCGCGTTCAAGCGTTGCGTACCGATCGCCGGCGCAACTGCCGCGCTGGCGTCGCTGACCCCGTCGGGCACGGGAGGCGGCCCTGCTCAGTTGTACGGTCTCGTGCGCGGGGGAGCTTCACTGGGCCGCGCCCTCGCAGCCAACTTCGCCAGCGTGACCGTGAACTTGATGTTCCTGTCCCTGGCAGGCCTGGGCGCCTGGTATTTCGGCGCCGCGAGCGGACTCCAGGGCGTGGAGCTGCCGGTAGGAGGCATTTCGGCTGCTGCGCTGTTCGAATGGTCCGCGCTCGCATTCGGTGTGATCGCCAGCCTCGTCCTGTTGTTCGGACTGAGCCCGCGGTGGCCGCGAGCGGTGGTGCTGAAGCTGTTCGGGCGAACGCCGAGAGTCCGGAAGGCGTTGCGCTTCCTCCAGGAACTTCACGGCAGCATCATCATCTATGCGCGGCGCGGGAAGCGATACGTGCTGTTAGCGGTTCTGTCGGACGTGATTCCCTTCGGTGCGCGCTTTGCGATGGGCTATGCCGTACTGCGCGGTTTCGGCGTTGAAGCACCGTTCTGGAACGTGTTCATGCTGCACGCCCTGCTTCATTTCCTGCTCTACTTTATGCCAACTCCCGGTGGTTCGGGCGTTGCCGAAATCCTGGCGCCGGCCCTCATGAGTCCGTTTCTACCCTCGCACCTCCTCGTGGCCTATACGGCAGTCTGGCGGTTCTTTCTTACGTATCTGACGGTGCTGGCGGGCGGTGCCGTGTTATTTCGCTGGCTCCAGGCCGACCACCGCCGGTTGGCCACGGCGGACGCGTCACTCGGCGGTGGCGAGGCCACGCCCGACCGTATGACCTGATCGGGTGGCGCCCACCGCGCCGGCCGCTCACATTCCCTGGGTCACTCGGGACGGAGTTTGGACCTCCGCCGCAATCGAACCTGGACACCCTGACTTAACATGACCAAGCTGCTTCGACTCACGACGTTTGTAGTGCTTCTCTCAGCGGGCATCGGCGCCTGCGCTGCGGGCAACGCTTATCTGCCGAACAAGCCGGGCGGCGCCAACTCCGATCTCAGCGGTCCCCCCGATCGCGAGGCATGGCTGGCGGAGAATCCCGATACGCCTGACGACATTCGGGACGCGATCATCGAGGGCGTGTTCATCGCAGGAATGACGGTCGAGCACCGAGACGTCGTCTCGAACCCGGATCGGCGCGGTACGACGGGCAACGGGTACTGGCGCTCCCGGCAGGTCGATGACCAGGTGCGCTATCAGTGGTATGTCGCATCCGTCCTGGAGCCGTTCGACGATGGCCGCGGACGCACGGTCTGCGAGCTCGTGTTCGTGGACGATGTTCTCAGCGACGTTCGCTACTGCGAGCTACAGCCGGC
>JARFPW010000099.1 GCA_029288095.1 Gemmatimonadota bacterium | reverse complement strand
TGGTCGATTCGCGACGGCCGGCTGCACGCACAGATCGGGCTCGTGCAGAGCGATGTGGAGGTGTTCAACGGGGCAGAGAACCAGCTGCGTGTCGAGCTGACGGGCGGCGGTACAGTGGCGACCTTCGAGTTTCCGGACGATGCAGAGCGGGCGAGCGCCTTGGTCGTCGGTGGCGAGCGTTTCGAGTACATCGGCGACACGGTTGGCACTTGGTGACGAGGTAAAGCGTTTGGCCTGGCGGCGTCGAGGCGCATATCTTCGCGGTCCGCGCGGGGGACGCGCGAGACCAACCTCTGCCAGGATCCTACACTGAGCGTTCTGGGCCAGGCCGATCTGCGGACGGTTTTCCGCTTCATGTTGCTGACCAGGGGGCTGGAGGAGCGCCTCGAGATCCTGCTCAAGCAGGGACATCTCGTCGGCAGCGTTTATCGCAGCCTGGGTCAGGAGGCCACGGCCGTGGGAAGTGCCTTCGCACTTGGCCCGGGAGACTGGCTCGCCCCATCCATTCGCGACATGGGAGCGCTGTTCGTCCGCGGGCTCGACGTCCGCGACATGCTCCGTCAGTACACGGCGCGAGGCACATCCCTGTGCGCCGGCAAGGACAACATCACCCACTTCACGGTCCCCGAGTTGGGGCTGCTCGGGCCGGTGAGCCCACTCGGCACACAGTTGTGTGTGCTGAACGGGGTGGCTCTGGCTTTCAAGCAGCGCCGACAGCCCAACGTCTGCATGACCTACCAGGGCGAGGGGGCGAGTCGAACCGGCGCCTCGCACGAGGGGTTCTCGCTGGCCGCGGCGCTCGATCTGCCGATTGTCGTGTGGCTCGAGCACAACCGCTGGGCGTTCGGCACGCGGAGCGACAGACAGTCAGCGGTCGAGGACTGGCTGGACGCGGCAGCAATGTACGGAGTTCCCGCTGAATCGGTGGACGGGAACGATGTCACCGCCGTTTATG
This sequence comes from Gemmatimonadota bacterium, assembly GCA_029288095.1. Classification (GTDB taxonomy): domain Bacteria; phylum Gemmatimonadota; class Gemmatimonadetes; order Palauibacterales; family Palauibacteraceae; genus JARFPW01. The sequence continues at coordinate 26,444 of JARFPW010000099.1, read as the reverse complement.
CGGGGGCCCGCAAGGCGGTAGATCGGGCACGAGCTGGTGGAGGAATGACGATCCTGGTCGCCGAAACCTACCGAATGCACGGACATGCGCAGCATGACGCGCAGAAGTATGTCCCGGCCGAAGAGCTGGAGGAGTGGCGAGACCGTGATCCCATCGACCGCTGCGAAGTGGCTCTTCATGAAACGGGAGCTTCGGCGGAGGAACTGGCTGTGATCCGGCGTGAGGTAGCGGCTGAACTGGACCTGGCGGTCGATGACGTTCTTGCCGAACCGGGTCCCGAGGGGGAAGAAGCGCGGACCCGAGTCTATGCATCCGCCGATCTGGACGCCTTGGTGCCCTGGACCCGCGGCCCGGTGCCCGGCTACGGCGACCTTGCGCCACACCTGAGGGCCGAAGCGTGAGCGAGTTGCGCGAGACCACGTACCTCGAGGCAATCCGCGATGCGATGGCGGAGGAGATGCGCCGGGACGACAGGGTGTTCATCCTGGGTGAAGACATCGGTGCGTACGGTGGCGCGTTCAAGATCACCGAGGGTTTTCTGGACGAGTTCGGCGCAGATCGGGTAATCGACACTCCGATCAGCGAGGCGGCGATCGTCGGCGCCGCCATCGGTGCGGCCCATGTGGGTTTGCGGCCGATTGCCGAGATGCAGTTCATCGATTTCATCGCACCGGCGTTCGACATGATCGTCAACTTCGCCGCCAAATCACGTTATCGAACAGGCATCGGCGCCGGCCTCGTCATCAGGGGTCCGTGTGGTGGAGGTTCGCGGTCCGGTCCATTTCATTCGCAGAATGTCGAATCGTACTTCGCGAACGTGGCCGGATTGAAAATGGTGGCGCCGGCCACGGCGCGAGATGCCAAGGGTCTCCTGACGGCGGCGATTCGCGATCCGGACCCGGTCCTCTACTTCGAGCACAAGTTCCTCTACCGACGCGTGAAGGAGATGCTGCCAATCGATGAGGAGATCGTCGTCCCGCTGGGTGTTGCCCGGACCCACCGCGAGGGATCTGATCTCACCATCGTCACCTACGGTGGAATGCTCTACAAGACGGCGGAGGCGGCCGAGGCTATCGCGGCGGAGGACGGTGCTGAAATCGAGGTGATCGACTTGAGGTCGCTGCGACCGCTGGACACGGACGCGATCGTGGCGAGCGTACGGAAGACGGGTCGACTGCTGATCGTGCACGAGGCGGCGCGGTTTGGAGGCTTTGCGGGAGAGATCACCGCACAGGTGTCGGAGCAGGCGTTCGAGTGGCTCGACGCTCCGGTCCGCCGGGTAACGGCGCTGGACACTCCGGTGCCGTACGCGCCGGCCCTCGAGGATTACTACCTGCCCCAGGTGGACGATATCACAGCCGCAGCCCGCTGGTTGCTGGCGTACTAACCGAGAACACGGGAAGAACGAGATGTCCAAGGTCGACGTAATCATGCCGCAGATGGGAGAGTCAATCGCCGAGGGAACGCTCACGAAGTGGCTCAAGTCGGTGGGCGAGGCTATCGACCGCGATGAAGACCTGTTCGAGATCTCCACTGACAAGGTAGATGCGGATATTCCGTCGCCGGTCGCCGGAACGCTCGCGGAGATTCTCGTGGAGGAAGGAGCCACCGTCGAGGTCAACACGGTAGTGGCGCGCATCGAGACCGAGGCCGGGGTCGAAGTCGCGGCTGACGCCGGGTCACCGGAGCCGGCTGCCGAACCGGAACCAGCGCCCGAGCCGGTCGCCGCCGAAGCAACGCCCGAGCCCGAGCCCGCAGCTCCCGTGGCGCCGACGGCGACGACACCGGGGGAGCCGGACAGTCGAGAGGAGCGCCTGCGCACCAAGTCGACCCCCGTGGTCAGGAAGATCGCCGCCGAGCACGGTGTGGACATTACGGCTCTCGAAGGAACTGGGATCAGCGGCCGGGTGACGCGGGACGACATCATGGCCCATATCGAGTCGGGGGCGCCTGTTCAGCCGGCGGCGGCGCCCGCTCCTGCGGCGGCGCCCGCTCCTGCGGCGCCTCCAGCCCCACCGGGAGCGCCGGGCATGCTGTCCGTGCCCATCCACGGGGCGACGCTGGACATCAAGATTCCCTCTGTGCCGATTCGGGAGGGCGATCGCGTCGAGGAGATGAACCGCGTTCGTCTCCGGACGATGGAGCACATGCTGATGTCCAAACGGATTTCAGCGCACGTGACGTCGGTAAACGAAATCGACTTCGAGCGCGTGGTGCAGATGCGGCGAGGCTTGAAGGCCAAGTTCGCCGAAGAAGGTGTAAAGCTGACCTACGGACCCTTCATCATGAAGGCGGTCGTCGAGGCGCTGCGTGAGTACCCGATCCTCAACGCTTCCGTCGATGGAACCCGCATCGTCTACCACCGAGACATCAACCTTGGGATCGCGGTTTCGATCAACGACGGCAAAGAGCTCATCGTTCCTGTGTTGAAGAACGCCGATGGATTGAGTCTGAAAGGCCTTGCCGAGGGCGCAAACGCGCTGGCAGCGAAGGCGCGCTCGAAGTCACTGGACTTTGACGACATCCAGGGTGGCAGTTTCACAATTACGAACGTGGGTGTGTTCGGAAACCTGTTCGGCACTCCGATCGTCAACCAGCCGCAGGTAGCCATCCTCGGGACGGGCGTTATCGAGAAGCGGCCCGTAGTCGTGCAGGACACAATGGGAAATGACGTGATCGGCATCCGTCACATGTCCTACTTCGGTCTCAGCTACGATCACCGCGTCGTGGACGGGGCGATGGCCGCCTTCTTCCTCAACAAAGTCAAGGATGTTATCGAGAATTATCCCGAAGACGCCGTTTAGCCAGCGGCGGTGCCTGATCGTCGCACGCGACCGCTCCTTCGGCGGTGGCGGGTGCATGGGGCACCGCAGTTCCCCTGAACAATGCACATCGATAGCCAGGGGCTCCAGGGTGCGTCGTTCGGGCCGACCAGCCCTGCGCGTCGCCTCTCAACTCGAGGATGGTCCCGGGACTCAAGCGTGATGCCATGTCGGACGGGTCGGTCGCGTAGGTGACGGTCCCGAGCGCTGATTGATCCTCGAAGTAGACCTCCTGACCCACCGCAACGGATCGCAGGTCGGCCTTGATGGTCGCCAGGTGGCCCTTTGACAGCGAGCGCGACATGCCCACGGTCGCGGCTGCGGCCAGAATTGCGATGATGACGATCACGATCATCAGTTCGATGAGCGTGAAACCGCGCTGATCCGGACACCACTCGCCCCGCGTGGCGGTTGTTTGGAGTCGTCTTCGCAGTGTCTCCACCTTGCCCTCGAATTCAACGCTGACCAGGAACATTGGTATACGAGAGCAGAGATGGTGCCCGAAACCAGCCCGGTGCGTCTATAAGATTATCAAACAGACACTTACGGGTCTGAACCGATCGGGCCACCTGGGTGTCCGGGGGGTGCAGAACGCCCGGAAATCTGCTCTACAGCGCTAATCGAGGCGCACCAGCCTGCCTCCGTCGGCCGACTGCCGGCGATTCTCGCATCCGTCGCTGACCAGCGTGAGCGTGATCGTGGTGCCGTCATCCGTATACTGGTAGACGCCTTCGGCAAGACATAGAGGATCGGAGCCGTCCTCGCTCCAGATTTCCATCTCGCCCGGATTCGTGCCAAGGGCCATCTGGAACTCGAGAATCGCGTTGCCCCTCTGTTCGACCGTCACCCCGGCCTCGTTCCACGTCGCGATCATCTCGCTACCCGGCGTCGCTTCGCCGGCGCCGCCGAAGATGATCTCATACGTGCCATGGTAGTCCTCGGTCGTCGGGGGCGGCGGTGGGGACACCTCGGCGTACCTGGAGCCGCACCCGGCAATCAGAAGCACGGACGCGAGGGCGAGGCAGGCTCTGGCGAAGTTCGTTGGAAGCATGTTTCCTCCGTCGGTGAATAGAATTGGGAGGGCTTTCGATCGCTCTACGGGACCGCACGTGGACTATGTTTCAGGGTCCTTCCGTCAGGCTTCCGGTGTCCTGAATTAGTACACTGTGTACCACAACCGGACATTACGAAGCGCGAAGGGGCCTCGGGTAAATGGTCGTAATTGTATATTGTCAGGTCTGTTACGCATCTCTGAGTGTCTGGCACAGCCGTTGCGGGATCCACCATAGCGGATCGCTGCGAACAGTAGAAGGTCAGCGGCCACGTAACCTGCACGTTAGGTTCGGCTGTTGAGCCACGGGGAAGCCAGGGGCGGGAATGTCGCATATTCATCGATTACATCCTGAGAGCAGCGATTCCGACGGGGTTTCCGGCGGAGCCCAGTTCTCAGGTATGGATGTCGCCCGGGACCAGCCAGGGCGAACGGGACGCTTCGTCTGGACCGTTCTCGGGCTCCTTGGCCTCGCCGGACTCACCTGGTTCTTCTCCTCACTCGAGCCGGCCGCCGCGGGCGTAGACCGAGAGCTTCTTGTGCTGGGCCAGGTGCAGAGAGGTCCCATGGCCAGGGAGGTCATGGGTTGGGGCCAGTTAGTCCCCGATCGGGTCCAGTTGGTCAGAGCCGAACTGCCGGGCAAGATCGCGGTCGTGTACGCCGTCGAGGGCGAAGAGGTTCGAGGTGGTGATCGCTTGATCGAGATGACCAACCCTGAAATTGAAATTGCGGCCGAGAAGGCGGAGCAGAAGTTCGCCTCCGCGCGTGCCGGTATGATCGCCCTCAGCCGCGAGCAGGGCGCTCGTCGCCTGGCCTTAGAGGCCGATCTCGCAGATACGAGGGCCAGGTACCTGCTCGCGGAGGACGAGCTCGAGGAGAAGGTGTCCCGCGGGCGAGGCAAGGAGGATGAAAGCGAGGTGCGCCGGGCCCAGGAGAGACTCAAGGTTCTCGCGCGACGCCTGACAGCCGATGAGGAGCGTCTGGAGTTGATCCGCGCGGCGACCGAAGAACAGATGTCTGCACAGCGCGACGAACTGCGCTGGCTGGAGTCCATCCTGGAGTCCGAGAGAGCCCGCCTGCGATCCTTGACACTTCGCGCGTCCGGCAATGGTGTAGTCGAGAAGCTACTGGTCGAACCGGGCAGCCGGGTGGCCGGTGGAGCGACCCTGGCTCGCCTGGCACTGTCGGATCGGTTGAAGGCGGAGGTCGAGATCTACGCATCCCAAGGGGCCGAGGTCGAACCGGGTTTTCCCGTTTCGCTGAAGTCTGAAACTGCTGTGGTCACTGGTCGGGTGAGTAGCGTGAAGGCCGTTTCGGGCAAGAAGCTGCTCGCCGTGACGGTTGAACTCGACGACAATCCGAGAATTCCCGCATCGAGTAGTCACGAGGTCAAGGCTGCCATTCAGTTGGGTATGCTGGAGGACGCCGTCTCCGTGGAACGGCCTGCCTATGCGGCTAGCAATGAGCGCGCGATGGTATTCCGGCTCTCGGAGGACGGCTCGACCGCCGAACGAGTCAAGGTTCAGTTTGGCCGCGGCTCGACCGATCGCATCGAGGTCGCCTCCGGGCTCGACATCGGCGATGTCATCATTGTGTCCGACGTCTCGGAATTCGACGACCTCGATATCATCGAAATCCGCTAGGACCGATGACCAGGGACCTCTCGACGCCGGATCCATCCAACGCCGGGCCTCTCATCAAACTCGAGGGTGTTCGCAAGGTCTTCTACACGGACGAAATGGAGACGCATGCGCTCGCCGACGTGCACCTGGAGGTTCAGCGGGGCGAATTCGTCGAGGTTATGGGTCCCTCGGGCTGTGGGAAGTCGACTCTGCTCGCTGTGATCGGTCTCCTGGACACGCCCTCGGAGGGAGAGTATTGGCTGGACGGCCGCTCGATGTCCGCTGTCGGCCCCCAGGAGCGGGCCCGACTTCGGAACCGGCACATCGGGTTCATCTTCCAGGCTTTCAATCTCATCGGTGATCTGACGGTGCTCGAGAACGTGGAGTTGCCGCTCAGTTATCGCGGCATTCAACTGGGCGAGCGTCGAGAGCAATCGCTGCAAGCATTGGAGCGGGTCGGCATGTCCCACCGGGTGGATCACTATCCAGGCCAGCTTTCGGGTGGGCAGCAGCAGAGAGTGGCAGCTGCGCGCGCGGTAGCGGGCAACCCGCTCGTTCTGCTCGCCGACGAGCCCACCGGTAATCTCGATTCGACGAACGGTGAGGCGGTTATGGGGCTTCTGAGAGACCTTCATGAGGGCGGATCCACAATCCTCATGGTCACGCATGATCCGCGGTACTCGCGATACGCGGAGCGTACGGTACACCTGTTCGACGGTCGGATCGTCGAAGAAGGGGTCGCGCTGCGTCGCGCGTGGACAGAGGATTCCTGATGCCGACTCGCGCCCGGCCGAACATCCTCGTAGCCGACGATCAGCACGATGTCCTCGCCGCCCTGAAACTGCTGATGAAGGGCGAAGGCTATTCCACCCAGACGGCGACTTCACCGGCAGAGGTCATCGAGCTGCTCCAGGCGGACGACTTCGACGTGCTGCTGCTCGATCTCAACTACACGCGCGACACTACGTCCGGTCAGGAAGGCCTGGAGCTGCTGCCGAGAATCCAGGCTCTGGACAGCACCCTGCCGATCATCGTCATGACGGCGTGGAGCAGTATCTCGACGGCCGTGGAAGCGATGCGGCGTGGGGCTCGGGATTACATCGAGAAGCCGTGGGACAACGAACGGCTGCTGGCGGTCATTCGAAGTCAGCTCGAACTCGGCCGCGCGGTTCGCAAGGCGCAGGCGCTCGAGGCCGAAATCGAGATTCTGAGGACCGGAGTTGACGCTCCGAGGATGATCGCCGAATCCAAGGCCATGCAGCCGGTGCTCCGATTGATCGAAAAGGTAGGTCCGTCTGACGCCAACGTGCTGATCACCGGAGAGCCGGGAACGGGGAAGGAAGTCATTGCCCGGTGGCTCCACGCCACCTCCACCAGGGGTGACAGACCGCTGATCACCGTGAACACGGGCGGCCTGTCGGAAGGCGTCTTCGAAAGCGAGATGTTCGGACATGTAAGGGGCGCTTTCACCGACGCGCGCAACGACCGCGTGGGCTATTTCGAAGTGGCCCACCTCGGAACCCTTTTCCTCGATGAGATTGGGAACGTGCCCCTTGCCCAGCAGGCCAAGCTGTTGCGCGTTCTGGAGTCCGGTGAACTGCAGCGGGTGGGATCCTCCAAGACTCGTCGTGTGGACGTTCGCATCCTGTCGGCAACCAACTCGGAGCTGGATCAGTCGGTAGCCGAAGGGAGGTTTCGGGAAGATCTGTTCTATCGGCTGAACACGGTGGAGATCAAGCTTCCCCCACTGCGTGATCGTCGTGAAGACATTCCGTTGCTGGCCATGCACTTCCTCAGTAGCAGCGGCAGCAAGTATGGACGCCCCGACCTTAAACTGTCGAGTCCAGCTCTGGACGCTATGCTTCGTCACTCATGGCCGGGAAACGTCCGGGAGTTGCGCCATTGTGTTGAGCGCGCGGTGCTGTTGGTCGAGGGGGCGGCTGTGGACGTGGAGCACCTCGGGCTGCGCCAGTCTCCGGAGGGTTCCCTGAGCCTGGAGAACGTCGCGCTCGACGAGGCGGAGAGGATATTGATCAGGAAAGCGCTGGCACGGAATCGTGGAAACGTCAGTCGAGCAGCCAGCGATCTGGGTTTGAGCCGAAGCGCCCTCTATCGGAGGCTCAAGCGCCACGGGCTCCACGTCTGATCCCCTGCCGGGAGACCGCATGAGGCGGCAATCAGTATCGAAGCGGCTGCGCCGCAGCCTCAGCTATCAGCGGCTGATCCCCAGCCTTGCGCTCGCCTCGGGTCTACCCGCGATCGTGGTGGCGCTCGTCCTGTTGTGGATGGGCGACTTCGCACCCCGCACCCAATGGACGCTCAGTGTAGTCATCGTCCTCTTCTGGGTCAGTCTTGTGATCATGCTGCGAGAGAGGTTGATCAGACCGCTGCTCGCCGTCTCGAACATGCTCGAAGCGCTGCGAGAAGGCGACTACTCACTCAGAACGAGATCGCTCGGCCGGGAAGATGCTCTCGGATTGATCCTCCATGAGGTCAATGAACTCGCGCAGACATTTCACGATCAGCGGCTGGACGCACTCGAGGCGTCCAACCTTCTGACGCGCGTCCTGTCCGTGATCGACGTGGCTCTGTTTTCGTTCGACGAACAGGACCGGCTGCGGCTACTCAATCGGGCCGGCGAAAGTCTGCTCGGCCGCCCTGAAGCCGAGCTGCTTGGCCGCAGTGCCGAAGATCTAGGGCTGGCCAGCTGTCTGTCGGGAGTTACGCCGCGTGTAATGGACTTCGCAATCGCCGAGGGGTTTGGCCGTTGGGAACTCCGGCGACGCACGTTCCGCTGGGAAGGCCGGCCACATCGATTGATCGTGTTGGCAGACCTGAGCCAGGTGCTGCGAGAGGAGGAGCGAGTCGCGTGGCAAAGGTTGATTCGAGTCCTCAGCCACGAGATCAACAACTCGCTCACACCGATCAAATCGATTACGGCCAGCCTGGAGCGCGTATTGGAACGCGACGCCGGCAGTCCCGAGGCTCTCGACGACCTCCGTGACGGCCTGCGAGTAATTGGCGGCAGATCGGAAGCCCTGGGCCGTTTCATGTCTTCCTACGCTCGGCTTGCCCGCTTGCCGCAGCCCGAATTCACCGATCTGGAGGTTGCTGACTGGGTGGCGCGCATCACGGCACTGGAAGCACGGCTGCCAGTCGTGATCGAGGACGGGCCCGATCTGACGATCCAGGCGGACGGAGACCAACTCGATCAATTACTGATCAATCTCGTGGAAAACGCGACGGACGCCGCGCTCGAAACGCAGGGAGGCGTCAGGGTGCGCTGGGCCGAAACGGACTACTTCGTGGAGCTGGAGGTCGAAGACGACGGCCCGGGGCTCGCGCAAACCGCGAATCTGTTTGTTCCGTTCTTCACGACGAAGCCGACTGGCTCGGGGATCGGGCTTGCCCTCGGACGCCAGATCGCGGAGGCGCACGGTGGCACGCTCGTCCTCAGGAATCGCCCGGACGTCAGCGGATGTGTTGCCCGAGTCCGGCTGCCGAAGCAGCAGGGCGATCGCCCGGCGTCCTTAGAAGCACTACCGAGAGCGTTCCTGTGACCTGGGCGTTCAGCGAACCCGCTTCAGTGCATTGAACAGAAGCGGGTAAGTAGCGAGAGCCTGACCGCGGTATTGGGGACGGAATCCAAAGAGGATCACCCGGCCGCGGCCCAGGGCTACCTCTACGAGGGCCGGGCGACCGGCGATCCACGAACCTCCGAGCACCCACCCGCTTCGGCGTACCGGGCTGGGAGCATAGGACGCTATCACGGTCATGGCGGCGTCCGCCGTCGCCCGGAAGGCCGACCCGCCTTCGATCCACGCCGCAGTGGACTCAGGCATGCCGGAACCCAGCGCGTGCGCCGTATCCACGGTCAGACCAACCAGCGACCCCGGAGCATAGAACTGATCACGACTGACTCCTGCCAGAAAGTCCTCAATCGGGAGGTCCATCGCGGCGATTGTGAACCCGACCGAAGCGCCGACCGCGACCAGAGTTCCGCCGTCCTCTACGAAGCGGCGCAGGTGTGAGACATGGGCTGTGCTCAGCCCGCCGGCGTATTCGGGTGGCACATCTGCAGCGGATCTTCCCTCGCGCAGGTCAACGCCGTCGATCGATGGGAGTACGATCGTCGTGAACTCCCTTTCCAGGTCACCACGACCGATGTCGGCATTGCCTATTCGCGCATATGGAACGGAGTAGTTGTCGAATACCCAGCGCATCCATCCTTCGTCCATGGATGCCGTCCACGGACCATACAGACCGACCATCACCGCTGGATCATTTGACAAACCAGCCACGAAACGGGGCGGCCGCACCGGATCCTCGGTTACCGCCACCGCCGGCACTTCGGGGTCTGCATAGGCCGGGACGACCTGGACACCGAGCAGCAAGGGCAAATTGTGAGCGGTCACGTCATACGGGGCCTCCGGCGGCCCGCCGGGGTACTCCGAGCGGGCCGGATACTCCTGGGGTGCGAGCACGGCCTGAGCGAATGCCGCATACGGCTGGTGCATGTCGACGAGGTAGGTCCCCGCCGGATAGGTAACGTCTTCGGCGCGGAACGTCTCGCGTGCCCTTTCCACTTCGATGCCTGCTGTCCGCAGGATCCTCACGAGCTCGGCGACTCCCGGGGACAAGCTTCCGCCCCACTCGGCGTGACCGGCCGGCGGAATGATCCACGCCTCAGGCCACGAAGGCCATCCGTCCACGGCGCGGCGTCCGACGCGTTCGAAGTTTCGCAACCAGGATTCGCGTTCACTCGAGGCTATGCTGAGCGTCGCGATCGCACCCGATTCCATATAGGAGACGATGTCCGAGAGCGTCCATCGGCCCCCCACCCAGGGGATCGGATGGTTCCACGACGAGACCCGAGGGTCGAGACCGGGGATCGCGACCAGCTGGTCGGGGCTCAGTTCAATCGGGCTCGCGAGACGGGCGGAGGCCGTCTCGCTGAGTATTCGCACTCCTGCGTGATAGTGCACGAAAGCCCGGGCCGGAGACCATGCGTCATAGCGAGCCGCCACTGACACTCCCGTGTGGCCTTCTTCCAACATCGACCACTGTACGCGCGTCCCCAGCGAGGTAGCGGCGGCGGTAAGCAGCGGATCCACGTTAGGCTCTACCGGATCTCGCCAGGGCGGGACGAAGAAGCGCGCCCCTGTTGCCTCCTGCTGATGGATGTCGTGATCCAGGTGGGGGTGCCACACCTGGTGAAGGTTCTGAACGACCGCCCTCGTTTCTTTTTGCGTGAATGCGTACCAGTCGCGGTTGATGTCGTGTCCGGCGTAGTGATGGTAGAGAAACGGCGGGTCCGCACCCACCCACGGAGAGTTTTTCGTCTCTTCGTACCAGGCTTTTACCGGATCAATGCCGTCGGGGTTGAGCGAAGGGACGAGCAGGACGATCGCCTCGTCCCGGATCCTGGTCTCCGACGGCGCAGAAGACGTGGCCAGCCTATGGGCAAGGCGCATCGCAGCGAGTGGTCCGCCTACCTCCGTCGGGTGGATCCCCGTCGTGACGAGTGCCACGAGGCGGCCGTCGGAAACGAGTTGCTCTCGTTCCTCGGGACTTGCGACTCGCCGCGGGTCCGCGAGCTTCGACTGAATCTCCAGAAAGACATCCAGCTGCCGTAGATTCGATTCGCTGCTGATGACAGCCACGATCATGGGTTGGTCGAGCGTGGAGCGGCCTATCGTGTCCAGCCTCAGCCGCGGGCTGGCAGCGGCCAGTGACTCGAAGTAACGGACGATGTCGTTCCAACCGACGAGGCGGCCTTCGGCTACGGGATCGAACCCGAGGACGTCCGCGGGTCGAAGAGAAGAAGGCTGCTGTGCCGCTGAGTATCCTGCGCACACCGCAGTCAGCAACACCACCAGGTGGGCGACCCGCGCCACTCGCATCCTCACCGGCGCCGGTCAGTCATGCAGCAAGCCCGGCAGGTCCCGTATCGAATCGATGACCCGATGTGCCTGGTGTTCACTCGGCACCTCCGCGTTGCGCAGCGTGTCGAATTTCCCCGTCCGCACCTGGATCGCCGTCAGGCCGGCCAGGCGCGCGCCCTTGATGTCGCTCTCGACATCGTCACCGACGACGGCCAGCCCTCCCAGCTCAGCCCCGGTCCGGGCGGCCGCCGTATGGAAGAACGCTGGTGACGGTTTGCCCACGAGGGTCGCCTCCACACCGGCTCCATACTCCAGGGCGGCGACGAACGGCCCCGCGTCGAGTGTCAGGACCGCATCCGGGATCCAGAACCTGTTGCGGTGGATCGCGACTAGCCGGGCACCTGCACGCAGGGAGCGAAACGCCTCGTTCAGTCGCTCGAACGTGAACCCGGCGCCAAGGTCACCTACCAGAACTGCTTCAGGTTGATCGTCAGTAATCGTGAATTGTCGAAAATCGTCGTGCGTGGACTCGGGAACGAGGAGCTGGATTTGGTTGATGCCTTGACCGGCCAACCACTCTGCCGCGGCCACGGGTGCCGAGAAGATCTCCTCCTTGCGGGCCTGAAACCCCAGATCCGCCAGGAAGGTGAGGATATCGGCCTGGGACTTCCGGCTCGTGTTGGTAGTGAACAGTATCGGCACCTGGTCGGCGCGCAGCCGGTCGACCGCCTCGACAGCGCCCGGGATCAGCCGGCTTCCCTGATACAGGGTTCCGTCCAGGTCGATCAGAAAGCCCGATATGTCCACGCGTCCGAGTCCCCCTCTTGCCTCCGGGAATAGACGGTCGGAGCTTGCGCTCCATCGACCCCGATCGTCGTCGGGGAGAACCTAGATCGACGTGCCCAAACGTCAAACCCGAAGACGCCTTTCATGCCCCGACTCTCGCCCTTCCCGGCGCTTCGCTACACGCCTCAGGCCGGAAATCTCGAAGACGTTCTGGCCCCACCCTATGACGTGATCGATTCCGCGCAGGCTGCTGAGTTGCGATCCCGAAGTCCCTACAACGCCGTTCGCGTCGTTCTGCCGGAGGGCGGTACCGAGGACCGGTACGCCGAGGCGGCCAAGGTTCTGGCGTCCTGGAAAGAGGCCGGCGTTCTGGCCGCCGATTCGGAACCGGGTGTCTATGTCTACCGCCAGGAGTACGAACAGGCAGGCACCCCGATTGCCCGGCTGGCGATGTTCGGGGCTCTGGACCTGGTCCCGCTCGACCGCGGCGAGGTCCTGCCGCACGAGAGGACCCACGCGGGACCGAAACGGGACAGGTTGGCACTCACGCTGGCGACGATGACGCAGCTGTCGCCGGTGTTCATGGCTGGCCAGGACCCGGAAGCACTCCTGCTGGAGGCGCTGCGTGCGGCAACGGAGTCGGGGGAGCCGGCCGCTCTCGGGTGCACCCCGGACGGAATCCGTCACGCTCTCTGGAGGGTGGTCGGACCATCGGCCGTGGAGCTGTGCCGAATCGTGAACCGCCGACCGTTGTTGATCGCGGACGGCCATCACCGGTACGAGACGGCCCTGGAAGCGGCTCGGCAGCTGGGCACGGAGGAGGCCGGGAAGATGCTGGTGTGCGTCGTCAGCGAGGCGGATCCGGGTCTCGTAATTCAGCCCACGCATCGAACTGTGACGGCGCTGCCGGCCGAAGTCGGTGAGGACCTGTTGGACGGGCTGGCAACCTCGTTCGAGGTCGCACCCCTCGGACGGCTATCGCCATCTGATGCGGCCGTCGTGGCGGCGACCACCTCATCTGCGCTCGTCTTGTTGAGAACCGGCGAGGCGCATGCTTTGCCGCCGCGAGCGAGCGGCGGCGAGGAGCACGCGGATCCGGGAGCTGCAATCGCCGCCGTCCAGTTCGACGTTTGTGTCGTGCGGGAGTTGCTGGATACGGACGCGGACGCCGCTGCACATGATGGCATCCTGGAGTACCACCGGGATCCCGAGGAGGCTGCGCGGCGGGCGGGCGACCGAGGCGCTGTTTTCCTGTTGCCGCCGGTCAGCTTGGAGGCTGTATGGAAGGCGACGACGGCGGGGCTTCGCCTCCCGCCGAAGTCGACATACTTCGAACCAAAGATGCCGTCGGGACTACTGTACCGGTCCTTGTGACGAGGGCTCCGCAGCAGAGTACAGGTCCAGCGACTCGACCTTCATTCCCGCCACGCGTCGAAACGCCGAGTGCTGTGTGAGGTAGACTTCGGCCCGGCCCCCGAGTGCCGTGGCGATCTGAATCGCTCGCTCTACGCTGCCCCCGAGTTGGGCACGTACCTCAGCCGCTTGCCTGGCGATCGCCGACGTCATCGGGATGACATCCAGGCCCGGTATCGTCGACAGGTGTTGCTCTGCCTTCCGCGCCGTATCTCCTTCGCCACGTCGATACGCCTCGACCAGCAGCTGATAGACCGAGACGGCCGAGGTACTCGCCCGCACCCTGTCCTCCGACAGCAGGCTGAACAACAGGCGGGTCAGCGGCAGGTAGCGCGGGTGACCGAGGATATGCAGTGCGAGAACACTGGCGTCGACGTGGATCCGTTCCGCTTCGGTCAGCACCGAACGCAGATCGTTGGCGTCAGCCACCGCGAACCTCGGGCCACAGACCATCGTCGTCGCCGGATGCTGGGATCAGACCCTCCAGGCGCGCTGCGGGATCGGCGGCCGCCTTGCGCATTTCGATGACGTCGTCATCCCGCAACGTCACCAGAAGCCGCTCGCCGGGTTTGAGTCCAAGGGCTTTTCGGGCCTCGCTCGGGACGACGATCTGGTTTTTGCTGCTCATCTTCACGGAAGTGGACATCGAAATCTCCTTTACGAACTCGCTTTGTCTACTTTACTTGTTGGTGGGGTCCACGGGAAGGCCTGTATGCGTGGGATTTGCTGGTATCCAGACGCGCCGGGCGGCAGCGCCGGGTAAGGTGCTAGAGGATGATGGTGATGAACGCGACGTAGCCGGTAAGCAGGAGGCCTCCCTCGAATCGGGACACGCGAGATCCGCTCATGGCAAGCGGGATCAATGCGAGACAGAACACGAGGGCCGGGACGACTTCCGCCACCACCGTGAACGGGGGCAACTCGAGGGGGTTCACCAGGGCGGCCGTGCCGAGAACGAGGCCGAGATTGAAGATATTGGATCCGATGATGTTTCCCATCACGATGTCGCCCATGCCCCTGAGCGCTGCTGCAATCGTGGAGGCAAGCTCGGGAATGGATGTCCCGATGGCCACGGCCGTCGCACCGATGACCTCTTCGGGTATATCCAGCATGCGGGCGAGGTTGATCGCCGAGTCGACGAGCCAGCGGGCCCCGATCACCAGCAGGACCACGCCGAGAGCGACCCGGATCCAATTCACGTACATCCGCCCACCGGGCCGGACCGTCGACTCGACATTGCTGATGGGCTCGGCCGCGCTGACGCCCCATCTGCTTAGTCTGTAGAGATATACGCCGAATCCGCCGAGAAGCAGAAGACCGTCCAGGCGGCCGAGTTCGCCGTTGAACGACAGCAGCATCACGATGAGGAGCACGAACACCAGAAGAGGTGTTTCGCGCTGTAGAAGCCGCTGGTGGACCACGATCGGTCGAATCAGGGCACCGATGCCGACGATCAATCCGACGTTGGCAACGGTCGACCCCATGATGTTGCCTACCGCCAGACCTCCTCTTCCCTGGAACGACGCGGCGGCGGAGACGACCAGCTCAGGTGCCGATGTTCCGAAGGCCACGATGGTCAGGCCGACCATCAACGGACTGACGCCATAATGAGACGCTACGCGCGACGCACCTGTGACAAGCCAATCCGCGCCGAGCGTCAGGGTCGTCAGGCCGACCACAAACAGCAGGACGTGGAGTGTCATCTAGCGGTGTATGCGCCGATCAACAGACTCGAACCCGACTTGCTTGCTCGATCCCATTCACCCCTACCCTGGTCCCAGGCATGCGTGCACTGCCCCGCGCACCTGTGGAGACATATGTGGATAAGTCGCCACGGAAGGTCACGTACCGTAACCCGCTGACAATACACATATTACGAAGATCGTTCAGTTGATCTTGGCTTCCTGCTTCTGCACGGTTTCAGGCTTCTCCCCAACTGGCCGAGAGCCTGCTGCAGCGGGCGTAGCCTTGGCCGCACCCATGTGCAATTGGCCGTCAACCTGGCCGCCTTCGTCGAGTTTCACTCTGCGACTGCGAATGTCGCCTTGAACTCGGCAGGTGGCCTGGAGCTCGATGCGACTCTCGGCCGTGACGCTACCGTTCACCTTGCCCGCGACTATGGCGTCCTGGGTCGTAATGTCGCCTTTCACGGTGCCGTCTTTACCCACTACCACGCTCTTCGTCGTGTTTATCGAGCCGTCGACGCGACCCTCGACCCGGATTGTCCCGTCGCTGCTGACGTCCCCAACGACCTTCATCCCCGGCCCAATGACCGACACCACATCTCCAAGTTCCCGCGGTACATCCGACCTGTTCTTTGACATTCGTGCCTATCCTTTTTCGGAACTGAACTCGAATGGCTACAACCGTCCCGCCACGAACGGGAGCGGGTCGATCGCCACTCCATCTCTTTCGAACTCCAGGTGCAGATGCGGTGCCGTCGAGCGACCCGTGTTTCCGGACAGCGCGATGACTTCACCTGCTTCCACCGAATCTCCGGCAACTACGAACGTCCATGAGTTGTGGGCATAGAGAGCCGTCAGGCCCCCCTGGTGTTCTACCCGCACATACCAACCGTACTCCTGATCCTCGCCGGATTCCGCTACGACTCCTGTGCCGGCTGACCGAACATACGACCCAACGGGAATCGCGATGTCGAGGCCGATATGCGGGCCCTCTCCTGGCACACTGTCACCGAACGTGCGCGTGATGAAGCCGGCCTCGACGAGCGGCCATACCGCAGGTTGTGCACTCCCTACCTGCCGGCTCGGAACGACGTCTCCACCAGAAGCAATGGGCGGCAGCAATATGTCGCGGGCAGAGGGTTCCACATCACCGCCCATCACCTCTCGCAGGCGGCCATAGGATCGCTCCAGGTCGGCCAGCCGCGACGCCAGCAACGCGACTTGAGCATTCTCCGTCTGCAGGGAATCGACCTCCTGCTGCAACACGGCTACCCTTTCCGGAATACTGCGCTGGACGCTCCACCGTCCCAGAGCGACGAGCCCCGCGCCCCCGCCGAGAATCGCGAACCCCACAACCCACGCAATCCGACCGATCGTCAGGTTGAAACGCCTGGTGTTGGTCGCGTCGTCGCGCGTGACCATTACGGACCATCTGCGGCCGGTCATGCGTCGCTGTCGAACAATTCTGTTGCCTCAGCATCAAGCAAACGCCGAAGCAGGCGCTCGAAGTCTTCCGCGTCGTGAAACGGAATCCTGATCTCACCCTTCTGCTTGCCCTTGAGCCGAATCTCGACACCTGTTCCGAATGAGCGCCCCAACAAGGTGGAGGCCCGCCTCACAACGGGGTCCTCAGTATCCCGTGCTTGAACCGCGCGCCGTTTCGTACCGGATCCTGTGGCGCGTTTTGCTCGGCGCTCGGCATCACGAACAGACAGTCCGAGTTTCGCGATATCCCGAGCCAGCGCGAGCTGAGTCGCCTCATCATCGAGCACCAGGACGGCCCGTGCGTGACCTGCTGTCAACTCTCCCGTTACGAGCATGTCGCGAACGGAAGCCGGTAACGTCAATAATCGTAACGTGTTAGAAACGGTCGATCTGTCGCGACCGACTCGCTTGGCGACTTCGCGCTGCGTGAACCCGAAGCCGTCGATCAACTGCTGAAACGCGGCAGCTTCCTCGACCGGATTGAGGTTCTCCCTCTGGAGGTTCTCCACCAGGGCCAGGACCAGCATCGCTTCGTCACTGAGCTCGCGGATTACGGCGGGGACCCGCTCCCACCCGAGGTCGCGGACCGCACGCAATCGCCGCTCGCCGGCGACGAGCTCGAATCCGCCCGGGGTCCTGCGCACTACGAGGGGCTGGATGAGTCCGTTCTGCTTGATTGATGCCCGAAGCTGCGAAATAGCCGACGGATCGAAATCAGATCTGGGCTGGAAGCGATTGGGCTCGATCTGTGCGACTTCCACGTCTTCAACCGGCACCTCCGTACCGGCTGGCACCTCGAGAACGTCGCCGAGGAGCGCGCCGAGTCCCTTTCCGAGTCGCGAGTCATTCTTAGGCAACGCTGGCCTGCTTTCTCTCGTCCTTCCTGACGATTTCGGCTGCGAGACTCAGGTAGCCCCGGGCGCCGGTCGATAACACGTCGTACAGTGCGATGGGCTGGCCGAAGCTCGGCGCCTCTGCGAGTCGCACATTCCGCGGAATCCAGGTCTTGAAGACCTTCGCCCCGAAGTACTCCTCCGCCTCTCCCTTTACCTGCTTCGATAGATTGAGCCGGGAATCATACATCGTCAGAAGAACACCCTCGATTCCCAACTTCCGGTTCATGTTTCGCTGCACGATTCGCACAGTGTTCAACAGTTGACTGAGCCCTTCCAGCGCATAGAACTCGCATTGAATGGGGATAAGTACGGTGTCGGCAGCTACCAGGGCGTTCAGGGTCAGCAGGCCGAGCGATGGGGGTGAATCGATCAGTATGTAGTCGTACCCGTCGCGCACCGATTCGAGCGCAGAGCGCAGCACGCGCTCTCGTTGCGCCCGGTCGATCAGCTCCAACTCCGCCCCGGCGAGGTCGCGGCGTGCGGGAATCATGTCCAGCATGGGAAAATGAACGGACGTGCGAATGGCCTCGGCAATCGGTGCTCCGTCTACCAGGCAGTCGTACAGATCAGGTCTCTGAGGGTCCAGTTCCACCCCCAGTCCGCTTGACGCGTTACTCTGAGGGTCCGAATCGACGACCAGGGTGCGTTTCTCAGCGATCGCGAGCGACGCACCCAGGTTCACGGCGGTAGTCGTCTTTCCGACACCGCCTTTTTGGTTGGCAATCGCGATAATGCGTCCCAAGGACCTGTTCCCGCCCGTTTCTCGGGTAAACTTCTGAGATTCCGGCGCATATCGGCATCACCGCCGGGATCACATGGGGAAAGCGAATATACAGCGCTACCGCAGCATTACCAAACGACGTGAATCGCGGGAAGCTCGACGGGGCCTTATCGCACGGTTTCACGTGAAACGGTGCATAAGTACGCCACAAAACCGACGACGGAAGAACCCGAGTTCGGGTCCAAGGCCACCACGGGAAAAAGCCTGGAGCGATGTTTCACGTGAAACGTGTGTCGAGGCTCGTCTCTACTCACGAACTGCGGCGTGTTTCCGCAACTCTACCAGCAGATTCTGCAGATCGGCCGGGGATATGCCCGGGATTCGGGCGGCCTGTCCCATCGTTCGCGGTTTGATCCTCGCCAGCTTCTGCCGTGCTTCATGGGACAGCGACCCGAATAGCTGATAGGGCAAATCACCCGATAGCTGTTGGTCATCCCGTTTCCTCAATGCTGCCGCGCGTTCACGGTCACGCTCTATATAGCCCGCATACTTGGTTTCCATCTCGACGACGGTGAGAGCCTCCCATCCGAACTCGACCTGGTCCAGCGGACCCTCCGGCGCCAGAAGCCCGGAAAGTGTCACATCCGGACGTTTCAGAAGGCGTTCCAGCGGTTGTGGATGTTCAATCGGTGCGCTGCCAAGTGTCTTCAGGTAGCCGTTTACGACATCCGGAGCCACTCGAGTAGAGTTCAGCCACGAGCGGGTCCGCTCGATTCCATCCAGGTGCCGCTCCAGAAGCGCTGTCTGCGTATCATCGAGCAAGCCCAGTCTCTGCGCGACCGGCCCCAGGCGCTGAAGACAATTGTCCTGTCGAAGGATCAGCCGGAATTCGGCTCTGGACGTGAACAGGCGGTACGGTTCATCGACCCCTCGAGTAACCAGATCGTCAACCAGGACACCGAGGAACGCTTCATCGCGGGCAGGCGTCCACCCCTCGACTCCCAGTGCCGCTGCGGCAGCGTTGATACCGGCGACGATGCCCTGGCCAGCCGCCTCTTCGTAGCCGGTCGTTCCGTTGATTTGACCTGCGAGATACAGACCCGCGAGACGTTCCGATTCCAGGCTGGGAGACAGGTCCTCCGGCGGGAAATAGTCGTACTCGATCGAATAGCCCGGCTGGGTCATGCGAACACCCGCGAGACCCGGAACCGCTTGCAGCATCTCGACCTGCACATCTGCGGGAAGGGACGTTGAAAGACCGTTCACATACAGTTCGTGTGTATCCAGGCCCTCCGGTTCGAGGAATACCTGGTGGCTTGATGCATCGGGGAACTTGACGATCTTGTCCTCGATGGAAGGGCAGTAGCGGGGACCCTGCGCGGCGACGGCTCCGCCGTAGAGAGCTGAACGCTCAAGGTTTTCGGCAACAAGCGATTGAACTTGTTCTCCCGCTGCACCGATCCAGCAGGGAAGTGACGGCAGGGTGCGAGGTTCCTGCCAATGAGAGAAGTGCCATCCGCCCTCCTCGCCATCCTGTCGGGTGAACTCGGTGTAGTCCACCGTTCTTCCGTCAATCCGGGGCGGAGTGCCTGTCTTGAAGCGACGCGATTCGAAACCGAGTTCGGCGAGCTGGTGAGCCAGGTCGACGACCGGCGCGTCACCGGCGCGGCCCGCCGGAATCTGCAGATCCACACCAAGCCGTATATTTCCGCGCAGAAACGTACCCGCGGTCAAAATCACGGTCCGGCAGGCGAACCTGCTGCCATCCGCGCACACCACACCGTTCATCCCGTCGCCGCTGACCGACAGGGCGGTCACAGTGCCCTGGTAGAACTCGAGCGCGTCAATCGTCTCCAGGATGCTCCGCACGGCGCGTGGATACAGGCCACGGTCGCACTGGGCCCGGGGAGCCCACACCGCCGGACCTTTGGACCGGTTCAGCATCCGAAAATGCAGCGTCGTTCGGTCGGTTGCGCGGCCCATGACTCCGCCCAGGGCGTCGACCTCACGTGCGACGGTGCCCTTTGCCACGCCACCGATCGCGGGATTGCATGACATCTGACCCACCCGGGCCAGAAAAGACGTAATCAGCAGAGTGCGCGCACCCATGCGCGCGGCGGCGCCGGCCGCCTCGCAGCCCGCGTGTCCGCCGCCTACCACGATTACGTCAAACGTCTGCATGCGCACGTCTTCCTGGCTCACTGGTTGTCTTCGACAGTTCGATCGGCAAACATACAGACCTATGTCCTCTCGCCAAAACGACGGATCGTGCGGCTTCATTGTCGTCGGACGCGTTCAGGGAGTGGGTTTCCGCTGGTGGACCCGCCGGTTGGCACGGCGGCTGCAATTATCGGGAACCGTTAGAAACCTGCGCGATGGTGCGGTGGAGGTGCGTGTTCGCGGAGCGCCGCAAGCCATTAGCGAGCTTGAGAAGTGTCTGCGATCCGGCCCTCCGACAGGTTATGTTGAGAGGCTGGAGACCTTTCAGGTCAACGAGATTCTGCCGAACGGCTTCCGAGTCGTTCCCTAGGGGCACTTTTCCGCATTTGCGGTGTAGCGAGGGATTCACTGCTTCAGATCCAAACGCGCGAGGAACCGTAATCTTATGATAGAGTTGCCAGACGTCGAGCGGATGATCGACGCCTTCGCCGGCTATGCTACAGGCAAGACCGTCTCAGAAGTACTGATTGATGACCCGGAGACTACGGAGATCGATCCGGAGCTCTGCGAGACACGGGTCAAAGGGCACGCGATCGACACGATCGGCAGGCACGGTCGGTTCGTCGTCGTCCGGTTTCGTTCGGACGTCAGTCTCGTCTTCCACATGGGTTCGGACGGGAAGATCTTCCTCGAATCACAGACGACCCCGCCGGACGAGCACAGCAAGATTCGGTTGCAGTTCGCCGCCGGGCGTGAGCTTCGCTACAGCTCACCGGACGCCGAAGGTGAGATCCACCTCGTAGACGGTGAGGACTTTACGGGTCTCGGGACCCTGGAGAACCTCGGCCTTGACCCGCTCAGTGAAGAACTCACGACCGGCAGGTTTATCGAGCTCGCGCGCACCAAGCCCAGGAGCACGCTCAAGGGCATCTTGATGAATCAGGAGATCGTCGCGGGTATCGGCAACGAGTACGCCGACGAGATCTGTTTCCAGGCTGGGTATCGGCCCGACCTCAAGGTGAAGGACGTGACCGACGACCAGTTGTTGCGGGTGCACAAGTATCTGCGCCGCGTCCTTCGCCGGGCAACGCTCCATTGGCAGGCGGCTCATGCGGACCCGGGCTGGCTGATCAACCGCCGCGAACGGGGCAGCGCCTGCCCGCGGTGCACGAGCGCCCTCAAGTCCATGAAGCTGGGCGGTCGTCGGACCTATCTTTGTCCGAGGTGCCAGCGCGCGGCCTGATTGCCGTCGACAGCTGGTTACTTGCCGACGCAGAAACTCGAAAACAGGGTTTCCAGGACGTCGTCCGTAGTCACGACGCCCAATAGTTCCTCGAGCGCGAGCACCGCGTCCTGAAGGTGTGTCGAGGCGATCTCCGATGGCCGCTTCTCCTCCCAGGCATCCTGAAACCCCCGCAAGGCCTGGTGTGCTGCGCGAAGTCACCACGTATGCCTTGCTCGGGTGACGAGCGGGACTTCACCCGCGTCCTGCAAACCTTCGAAGACTGACGTCAGCATGGCATCCCGAAGCGCCTCCAGGCCTTCTCCTGTGCGCACCGAGATTCCGATCGATCGCGTAGCCGGGTACCGAATAAAACCCGAAACAGTGTCGGTCTTGGTTTGGACGTTAATTACCCGATCGGGCCCGGGATACTCGGGCAGGGAAGCGAGCGTGTCCGAGTCGTCCTCCGCCTCCTCCCGACCGACGTCCGTGCACAGCAGGACCAGATCGGCCTGTCCCAGGTACGAACGCGCCACCTCGATCCCCATGCCCTCGATGCGCTCATCCGATTCGCGGATTCCGGCGGTGTCGACAAGTCGAAAGGGGTAGCCGTCCACGCTGATCAGGGCCTCTACTGCGTCCCGCGTGGTTCCTGGAACTTCCGTGACTATCGTGCGTTCGATTCCCAGTAACGCATTGAAAAGACTCGACTTGCCAGCGTTCGGCCGCCCTGCGATCACCGTCAGTGCGCCCTCCCTCAACAGCTCGCCCTCAGGTGCCAGGCTTAACAGCCGGTCCAGGTCGCCACTCAATGCTTCCGCGGCATCGGAGACCCGGTTCCGATCCAGGGGGCCGTCGTCCTCCCCGGGAAAGTCGATGTCGTAAGCGATGAGTGCCTGAAGGCGCAGGGCGCTCGCCCGGAGGGCTTCGATGCGCTCTGACAGGCCTCGTTCCAGGGCGAACAGGGCGGCACGGCGCAGTCTCGGGGAGCGTGCATCGATCAGGTCCAGGGTAGCCTCCACCTGGAGCAGGTCCAATTTGCCGTTCAGGTAGGCTCTGCGGGTGAACTCGCCTGGTTCCGCGGGACGTGCGCCGGCAGCGCATACGGCATCAAGCATGGTTGCCGGAACGATGGCTCCGCCGTGCGAAGACAACTCCAACATGTCTTCGCCGGTATAGGAAGCCGGCGACGGAAACCAGCTGGCGAGAACTCGATCGAGCCCCTCTGCGGTCTCGGGATGTTTCACGTTCCGCAGGGTGGCTCGGCGTGCTTCGAGCGGCCCCAGACCGAGGGCCGAGGCGATGCCTCGAGTTGCCGGGCCGCTGACTCGCACCACCGCAATCGCCGCCCGACCAGGTGCCGTGGAAACGGCGGCAATCGTGTCCGTGGATCCCTCGTTTGTCACCGGCTCCCCATCGATAATGGGCTCAGCCTTTGCGGCCACCGGCTTTTCGAGGGCCGCGGGGCTTTGGTTTCCCGGTCTCCTGGGCCGCTGCCGCCGGCTGCTGTTGCTGATCGAGACTGGCCGCCTTGCGCTCCCGCGCCAGGTATAACTGCTGCGGGAGAGAAGCGAGGTTGCTCGTCGTGTAGTACAGATTCAACCCGGAGGGGAAGTTGGCGAACAGAAAGGTCATGAAGATCGGCAACGCCCACATCATGATCTTCATCTGAGAGTTTGCCACGGTCATACTGCGCTGCCCGATCCATTGAAGCAGGAACATGGACGCGCCCATCACCACCGGGATGATGTAGAACGGGTCCTTTAGCGACAGATCTGGTAGCCAGAAGAACGGGACTCCCCGAAACTCGATCGTTCCCTGAAACACGAAGAACAACGTGAACAGGATCGGCATCGGTACCAGCATCGGTAAACAGCCGGCCAGCGGATTAACACCTTCTTCCTTGTAGACCCGCATCATCTCCTGCTGCATCTTCTGCGGGTCGTCCTTGTAGCGTTCGCGGATATCCTGGACGATGGGCTGCACCCGCATCTGTCCGATCTGCGCACGCATCGACTTCTGGTACAGGGGGAAGAGTACGACTCGCATCAGGACACCGAACAGGATCAACACCCACCCATAGGCCAGCGACAGCTGAACGTGAAGCCACACTAGAATCGGCATCACGATCGCCACCAGCGGGCGGCTCACCGGCTGAAGCCATCGATATCCGTAAGAATTCACATCCTGCAGGTCTTCGCCGATTACGTTGAGGCGACCGTAGTCCTGCGGGCCCATGTAGACACTGAACTCGAAGCCGCCGCTGCCCGCGGGAACCGGCAGAGTGGTTCGCAGCGCTACGGAATGCTCCTCTGCCTGGTCCTGGGCGATTGCGCCGCCGAACATGGGACCACTCTCACGAGCTACGGCAGCCACCAGGAAGTACTTGCTCTTCACTGCGACCCAGTGAAACGGTCCCCCCGGCACGAGCAAACCCTCTCCATCCGAAAGGTCTCCGAACTTCAGGACCTCGACGCCGCTTTCCTGTCCGTTCGTGACCACGGCGAATTCACCCTGGTCTTCTCCCGGGTTCTTCTCGTTGCTCTGCAATCCCGAACCGAGGTACGCGATGATGGCATAGCCTCGGTCCTCGAGCCCTTCGATACGACCGGTAACGTCGACCAGGTAGGCATCGTATCGGAAGTGATAAGTCAGCCTCAGGCGGGCTGCGCTTCCCGGAAACTCATACGTGAAGGTGAGCGAGTCCCGGGGTGAGTTCTCCGACAGGGTCACCTCGCGCTGCGAGACTGAGAATTCCCGGTTGTCTACCCGCACCGTGTCGCTGCCCACGGCGATCCGGTACCCGAGAAAACGGTCGCCCTCCCGCACTAACTGGACGGGTGACCCCTCCTCAACACCCTCGCCGTACGCTTCGAATTCCGTGAGACTCGCCCCAACGAGGGCCGCGCCCACGGTCGAGAAGGCGTACTCGTACAGTCCCGACCGAACCACGATCGTGTCGCCACTGACAGGTTGCGCCGGGTCGATGCGGGCCATGGCATCACCGGTCGCCTGCTCAGGAAGATCTTCAGGGCCTCGGTCCGGCACGCCGTCCTCGGCACCCGTCGGCGCCGGCAGCGTACCCGTATCGGCGCCGACGTCGAAATCCGGCGGCACGGATCTCTGAACCGGAGGGAACAGAGTATTGACCAGGAAGATGAGTCCGATCGACAGCACGACAGCCAGCAGAACGCGCTTTTCCATTATGCTTCGACCCTATGGGCTGTCTTGCGTTTGGGCTCCGGCACTGGGTCCCAACCCGATCCACCGAACGGATGACACCGTCCGATTCGACGGATGGCCAACCAGGCTCCACGCCCCAGGCCATGCTGCTCCACTGCGATCTTCGCGAACTCGGAGCAGGTGGGTTCGTACCGGCATGCGGCCGGCAACCAGGGAGAGATGGCTCCCTGGTACACTCGGATCAGCAGCAGTGTAGCCCTCTTCAACACGACTCCAACTCCACACACTCCGCCAAATCAGCCACCAGTTCTTCGAAGCTTCGTTCGTACGCCGCCCGTCTTGCCCGCACCAGCAAATCGCGGCGCTCCGGCCGACGTCCCTCAGCGGGCAACCATTGCGTCCGCAATATCTCTCGCACCCGTCGCTTCAATCGGTTCCGGTCCACGATGGCATGCCCATGCCTGGGTACGACGATGCCAAGCCGGGGGTTCCGATCGTCCGTCGAATCCCGAAGGAACACGTCGAAGGTGCCACACGAGACGCGGGTACCCGAGCGGAGGATTGCGCGGATCTCCGTCGAGCGTCGGAGGCGGGCTGACTTCGGGAGCCGACGCCGGGTTGTCACGGCACCGGATGGTGGGCCTGGATCAGATGCGGTGCTTCCGGCGAATTTCATCGCTCACCGTTAGCGAATGGCGCCCCTTCCTGCGCCGCCGCGCCAGCACCGCTCGGCCTGCCCTGGTCTTCATCCGAGCCCGGAAGCCGTGATCCTTGAGACGCTTCCGGCGACTCGGGTTTCTATATGTCGGTTGCATTCCTGGTATTCTCCGTTGACTGCCATAAGCCGGAAAAGCCTCTTAGACTAGGCGTGCCGGTCGTCTCTGTCAAACCACGATCGGCCTATGGATCCTGCGCTATCGTGGCGATAATGACCTTCGTTGACACTGTGGAAAACTTCTCCTAGAATCCGTCCCCCGCTCCCACCCCGACCCACAACATTTGCGAGCGCCGGATCGGCATGGAACTTACTGCCAGGGAAGCATGGACCTCGATCACCACCGCTGCGCGGGAGGTCCTGCCTGAGCAAACCATCCGAACCTGGCTCACCTCCACGGAACCCGTGGCTCTGAGCGACGACACGCTGGTCATCGCCGCACCCACGAGGTTTGCCGTCGAATGGATCGAAGACAAGTACGGAGATCTTCTTCGCCAGCTGGCTAGGCGCGAGCTTGGACAGGAACTGCTGTTGCGATTTGAGCATCAGGGGATCGCGGGGCGAGTTGAATTCCCCGACCTGGAGAGCGAACCGCCGGAAGTCGCCGTGCCGTCTCCCGGAGCGCTTGACGACCAGGGTCTGGAAGCCGGCGATCGTCAGCGCCCGGCGGGACAGTCCCCGGCTCCGGCCAGCCGAGCCGTTGGTCTCAATGACCGCTACACGTTCGAACGGTTCGTGATCGGCAACAACAGCCAGCTGGCAGCAGCAGCCTGCAGGGGCGTCGCGGACAGTCCGGCA
>JARFPW010000007.1 GCA_029288095.1 Gemmatimonadota bacterium | reverse complement strand
AAGAGTGGTCATGAATCACACGCCAACCGTCGCCCACGCGACGCAGTACGAGCGTAAACCATCCCGTGGACGTCACCTGGTCTCCCCGGTGCAGCACGTACCTGGCCGTCGCCAGCCCGATCAATGGCGGTAGCTGCCGGACGCTCAAGTCTGCGAAGCGCAGGCTGTCGCGAGGCGCCCCAGGCGCGAAGGCTGGGGCATAGCCGGCCCGTATGTTCTCGGCACCATAGACCGGTCCGTCGTGCGTCATGAAAGATGTGGTGGCCGCGTCCGAATACGTCGCCATGAAACCGTCCAGGTCGCCCTCGTTCCACGCGCTTGCCGAGCTCTCGAGCATGGCGGTGACGGATGCTTCGAGGCCCGTGCCCTGGTCCTCGCCAACCTGGAGCGTGCAGCCCGCAGCTACAGCCAGGATGCATGCCCCAAACGTGGCGACCGTGGTCCGCCGATCTCTCATACGCATGCTCGCTCCCGGATGCATCGGATGGTGAGACGCGGTTCGCCTCGGTATCGTGCCCAATGTGCCGCCGAGAACCAGTTGTGACAACGCTGCAGTTCATGGCGCTGTGGCTCGTCGTAGTAGCCCGCAGTTTCGTATTCGGTGATTTCTCGAACAACGAAACTGACGTGTTGCCCGTCGCACTCCAGTTCGCGAATCAGGACTGGTTAGCCGGCGACTGGTATCTGAATCTGGCGACCGCCTACCGAGGCCCGTTCAACGCGATCGCGGGCCCGTTGGTCGCGGCTTTCGGATTCAAGGGTGCGGCGATCACAGGCCGGCTGGTCGTTCACACGCTGTTTGCCGCAGCCGCGTTCCTCTTCCTGCGGACGTTTCGGATTCGGTTTGCCGTTGGCCTCCTGTTTCTGTTCCTGTTCCTGAACAACCAATCGCTGATCGCGCTGGAGCGGATGACGGGTGGCTTCGAGGCCAAGACTATGGCCTGGCCGTTCGTCCTTTTGACGTGCGTCGCTGTCGTTCACCGCCGCTGGCCGGCGGCGTTCATCGCTTCCGGGATCGCTCTGTCGCTTCACGTCCTGGTGGGGTTGTACGCCCTGGCCTGCTGGGCCGGGGCGGTGATGCTGAGCGGCCGCACGTATCTGCCCGCGAGGAGTGATCTCAGACATGTTTGGATGTTCTGTCTCGCGGGCGCGTGGGGCCTCTATGCCGTCTTCCGGCATACGGTCGGCGGTGAAGGTGGAGGCGACGGATGGCTGGTCTACGTGACATTTCGCGTTCCCCACCACGTGCTCCCGCATGTGTGGAGCGGCAGCCTGTGGGTCGCCAAACTCAGCATCGCTGCCGTCCTCGTCACAGCCGTCTATCGGCGGGCGAAGGATCCCCGGATTCGGTTCCTCGCTGGCGCTGCTCTGTGCAGTGTCGGGCTGTTCATGATCGGCCTGCTCCTCGCGGCCCTGGGCGAGATCGAGTTGCTTCGCTTCTACTGGTTCAGGTTCCCCGACTCATTTCTTCCGTTCACCACGCTGATGCTGCTGGCAGTCGGCGCGAGTCGCGGATTCGATTCGTTGTCGCGTCGCTCGGGGCGCGTTCGGCTTCGTGGCTTCGAGTACGCCCTGATCGCTGTGCTTGCGGTCCTGTCCGCTTCGGAGATTATTGCCGGCCTTCCCGGCCTCCGTCCCGCCGCACGATGGGCCACGTCGGCCCAAGCCCCGATGTACGATTGGATTGCCGGGAATACCCCCCGCGATGCCACCTTCCTGATCGACCCGTCCGCAGAGACGTTCTATGTGCGCGCTGAACGGGCGATGTTCGTGTCGTACAAGCACAGCCCGCAGTCGGAGGCGGACATTCGCGAATGGTTCGATCGGCTGGTCACGGCAAACGGCGGAGAGATCCCACGCGGATTCGGGCTGGAAGCCGCTCGCAGAATCGGCGTGAAGCTCGACGAGTTGGACGCGGAACGACTGGAGGCAATCGCACATCAACACGGCGTCGACTACTACCTCGGAGCGGAGCGGCCGCTGCCATTCCGACTCGTGCACCGCTTAGGCGGATTGGCGCTGTATGAACTGAAGGGACCGCTGCCCGCTGAGCAGGCTACATCAGGTGGCGCTCGAAGTGATCTCCCGTGAACGACAGGGCGGCGGTGAGCTCAGGTGATGGCCCCATGAAGGGATGGCCCACTTCGAAGGTGTGACCGGCGCCGTCGATGATCTCGAGGCTGGCATCGACTCCCGCGGCGGCAAGCTGCCGACCGTCCTCGACCGGAACCGCGAGATCCTCTGTCCCGTGAACCACGAGCAGCGGGACCCGGCTGCGCGCGAGCGATGCGTTCAGGTCGAAACGATCGCGATTGGCTTCCAGGTCGAGCACCACATCCGAATACAGCGGCAGCACCTCGCCCGTGCGGGCGTTGGTGATCTCGACGGTGCCGCCCGGCTCGACGCCTTCGAACAGCGCGGCATACCTCAGGGGCGAGGCGATCGCCGCCCAGGTCGCGATGGCCACTACGTCCGTACGCTCAGCGCTGAGAATCGTCGCCACGCCGCCGCGGCTGTGTCCCAGCACGCCGAATCGAGTGACGCGCGGAAAGGACAAAGCTCCGAGCCGTCCCTCGGCCAGGCCGTCCAATACCGCCTCCAGGTCAGCACACTCTCGGCTGAACGTGTTGTGACCGAATGCTTCGCGCTCGGAAAACGACTCCGGGTCGTCACCTATGCCGCTGCCGGTGAAGTTGAAGCTGACGACGGGACAATGGAGCCGGCTAACGAGGGTTCGGCTGGCGAACGGAAAGAAGCCCCAGTCCTTGAACCCCTTGAAGCCGTGACAGATCACCAGACCTGTGTCAGCGCCCTCTACTGGTGCAGTCGGAGTCCAGAGGTCGCCGCGGAGCACGGCGCCGGGCCGCGGCTCGAAGCGAAAAGGTTCAGGCCTCGTCGGGTCCAACGTCAGGTGACGAAGTCCGAAATGCTGATCCCGTACCGATCCGGATCGGCCGAGCGTGCGATTGAACGGACAAATCCGCCCGTTTCCGGGTCAACCTCAGTCAGATCCCTTATCGGTCCGTCTCCGATCCGTTGCCCGTCCGGCTTCGCGACGATCCTGACCAGCGGGCGTGAGAGAGCTTTCGGGTTCGCGTTGGGGGCGACAACCACGCCCATCTCTCCCGTGTCGAGAATCGTAAGCGTGGCGACCGGATAGACGCCCATCATGCTGGTGAACGCCCGGACGAGCACCGGGTCGTACAGGTTGGCGTCGTTATGAAGCAACTGTCGAATCGCCTCATCCGGCGAGCATGGCCGAAACTGTCTGCTGAAGTTCGAGATAGCTGCGTCATAGGCCTCCGTAATCGCGACGATGCGGGCGAACAGGCCCTGGCGCCGACGTCGAATGACCCTGGGATACCCATTCAGGCCAGTTCCCATATGGTGCTCGTACGTGGCGAGCATGGCTCGATAGGGAGGCTCCGGCAAGCCCTCCATGTCGAACATGATCAGCAATCCGAAATCAGGGTGCTGACTCACGAGGCGCCACTCCTCGTCGCTGAGAAAAGCCTGCTTGTTCAGCACGGTCGTCGGGATGAGCACCTTGCCGATATCGTGAAACAGGGCCGCAAACCCAAGCTCGAACAGCTGTTGGCGGCCGAAACCGAGATTCTCACCCAGCGCCACCGAGAGGATGCACACGTTCACAGCGTGAATCAGCGAATGATCATCGTAGTCGCGCAGCGTCAGCATCCCGAGCATCGTCGAGCGATCCTTCAGCACCTGGTCCACCACGCGAAGGACGGCGCGCTCCGCGCGCTGCGCCCCGATCGCCTTGCCCAGGACCAGACCGTTCATCGTCTCTCTCGCGACCTTGACCGAGAAAGCGTAGGTACGACGGGCGGACTCCAACCCATCGCTGTCCTCGTCCGCGTTGAACAGGGCGGCCGGCGGGCCCACCTGGATTCGCTGAACGCCTGCGTCGCGAAGCCGAGCCCGGAACGCCTCCAGGGGATGGACTCCCGGCCGTGTCGCCGCGGTGAGGCCGTACAGAAACGCCACCCAATCATCCGTGCGGACGCGAGGCTGGAATTCGATGCGACCGATTCCGTGGCTGCGCAGCGCCTCGCGCAAGGACGCCAGCGCCGCGTAGTCAGCCAGATCGAGCCGCACCTGGATGTCATTGACGAGCATGTAGTTGCCGGCCACCCAGATGGCGAGTCCTCCCTCTCG